>CAYPYZ010000079.1:0-3829 GCA_964414805.1 uncultured Paludibacter sp. | reverse complement strand
TTTTTACAGCATATGCCAATACCATGGATAAAGTCCGCACATACACCCGCATACCCGCTTGCGAAGTGATGTCAATAAATTCTATATCCTTGGGTTTATAAACCAAAAAATTCAGATTTTCGATTTTATAGTTGACCCTTGCAGCCACTATATCATGCGGCAAACTGATATTAAGTGCTTTGGAGATTTCCAACAGACTTGTACCACGGGGGAAGTTGTGATATCTATTCGTATTCTTACAAAAAATGCTGATATTTCTATTCATCTTCTTAATTAAGTTTGACAAAAATATTATTTAAAAAACAGTTGTAAAGTTAATAATATTAATTCATACTCTTGCTGTTTTTACTTATTTAAAGTATTTTTGCATCGCTTTCTAACATCCTGAGAGGTTTTATTTTCATAAATTGTTTTAAGCATTATATTTTGTTTTTAATATTACATATAAAATTTTCGCTTCATGGGATATTCCATTTTTGATTTCTTAATGTTGATTGGTGCTTTGGGGCTCTTCCTTTTTGGGATGAAAACCATGAGCGAGGGTTTGCAGAAGGCTGCCGGAAATAAATTGCGGACAGCTTTGACAGCTATGACGAAAAACCGATTTGCGGGAGTGCTTACCGGACTTATTATTACAACCATCACCCAGTCTTCTTCTGCCACTACAGTGATGTTGGTCAGCTTTGTAAATGCAGGTTTAATCAATTTGGTGCAGTCCATTTCCGTTATCATGGGAGCCAATATCGGTAGTACAGTGATAGCCTGGATTATTGCCTTATTGGGATTTAACTTCAGCATCAGCGCATTTTCTGTACCCTTGATTGCCATTGCAACGCCCTTGATTTTCTCTAAAAAAGGTTCCAGAAAATCCTATGGAGAATTTATTATAGGCTTTGCTTTGCTGTTTTTGGGATTGGACTTTATGAAAGATTCAGTGCCCGATTTACAAAATAACCCAGGCATGTTGGAGTTCCTGACCCGCTTTACCCAACCCGGTTTTTCTTCTGTATTTATATTCTTTATTGTAGGAGCATTGCTCACGGTGGTGGTGCAGTCTTCGAGCGCCACCATGACCATCACTTTGGTAATGGTGGTTAAGGGGTGGATCTCCTTTGAGCTTGGGGTTGCCATGGTACTTGGGGAAAACTTAGGTACCACGATTACTGCCAATCTCGCTGCTATTCCTGCCAATATAGTCGCTAAACGAGCGGCATTCGCACATACTTTATTCAATGTAATTGGGGTTATCTGGGTATTGATATTCTTTTATCCCATGATGAATCTGACTATCAATACCTCTTCATTACTCGGATTGGGAAACCCGGATGCATTTGGACAAGAAATAATCAGTAATCCTAATGCATTGAAGATATTATCCGGAGAAAATACTGTGCTAAGCGCCGCAGATATAGAATATAGAGAATTACTTTTGAAATACAGAACTTCTACGGCTTATGGCTTAGCACTTTTCCATACGGTATTTAATCTCTTGAATACCATGCTGATGGTATGGTTTACCAAATCCATTGCGAAATTTGTAAGTTTTGTGTTGAGAAGTAAAACTACGGATGATACCGAATTCCAATTGCGTTATATTTCCATGGGCTTATTGTCTACAGCTGAACTTTCATTGATACAAGCTTGGAATGAAATTAAGTCTTTTGCAATGAGGGCGCAAAGAATGTTTGGCATAGTCAGGGATTTCTATATTGAGAAAAACGAGAACGAAGCCACTAAACTGTTTACCCGCATCCAGAAATATGAAGGTATCAGCGATAGGATGGAAGTTGAAATAGCTTCTTATTTAACAAAAGTTTCTGACGGCAGATTGAGTACGGCGAGTAAGCATCAGGTGCAGAAGATGCTGAGGGTGGTTTCTGAAATTGAAAGTGTATGTGATGGAAGCCATAATATCGGGCGTACTCTTGTGCGTAGGAATGAAAATAAAGTCGTTTATACGGAGGAGATGCATAACAATATTCAGCTTATGATGAATCTTGTTGACAAGGCCATTCAGCAAATGATTGATGCACTTGAAAATGATGATGTCAGTTATGATGAATTAATTCGCTCTAAAAACACGGAAAATGAAATCAACAACCTCAGGAACCAATTGAAAACACAGAATATTATGGATATTAATTCGAAAAAATATAAATATCAAATCAGTGTTACTTACATGGATATCATTATAGAATGTGAGAAAATGGGAGACTACATCATCAATATTCTTGAAGCTTTGCATCAAACTCCAAGCACTCAAGTGTGAAGATGATTGTGCCATATGCCTTTATAAACCTATTTGTCTGTTGTTAAATAAAATGTGATTTATGATGAATTATGTCCTAATCATTATAGGATTTATCCTATTGATATATGGCGCCAATTTATTAGTCGATGGCTCTACCGGCCTTGCTAAAAGGTTGAAAGTTTCAGATCTTATTATTGGTCTGACCATAGTTGCATTTGGTACATCCGCCCCTGAATTGGTAGTTAACTTAGTTGCAGTAGGCAAGCATGGCTCTACCGATATTGCCCTTACCAATATCATTGGCAGCAATATGATTAATACCTATATTGTTTTGGGTATGGCTGCCCTTATTTTTCCTATCGCTTCGCAAAAAAGCTCCCGCCGATTGGATATACCTTTAAGCATTATAGCGCCTATTTTGGTGCTTGTGCTGACTATCAATGATGTTTTGGAAATGAGAGAGGGTATGGTGCTGATGATATTCTTTCTTTGGTTCCTATACTCTACTATTAAAAATGCAATTAGGTTTCCTGAAAAGCTTGTGGTAGAGAGTTATAAGGCCATGTCAATATGGAAGTCTGTGTTGTTTATGCTTGGCGGATTAGTGATCCTGATAATAGGCGCCCGCATGATTGTTCCTGCAGCGGTTAATGTTGCAACAAATCTTGGAGTTTCTCAAGATGTAATAGGCCTTACTATAGTAGCTTTAGGTACTTCCTTGCCGGAATTGGCCACTTCTGTTGTGGCAGCATTTAAACGCAATTCTGATATAGCATTGGGCAATGTGGTTGGCTCTAATATATTCAATGTATTCTTTATTTTAGCGACCAGTGCCATGATAAAACCTTTGCCTACTTACCCAAGCATCAAAATGGATTTAATCGTGACGCTTATTGGTAGTTTGCTTATTATTATCTTTATTTATCTCAATAAAGAAAGGGCCATCCAAAGGTGGTCGGGTGCACTTTTTTTAATGCTATATACCGTATTTATTTCCTTGAGAATTGCAACGATTATTTAGAATCGACCGTCTTCCGTACTTGAAACTTTATTTTGAAAATATAAACTGATTAGAACTTAATACTTTTGATATATGAAGCTTTTTGATGTATATCCTTTGTTTGATATAGAAATTGAGAAAGGAATAGGCTGTAGAACTTATGATAAACAAGGTATTGAATATCTCGATTTTTATGGTGGTCATGCTGTGATTTCCGTAGGTCATTCGCATCCATTTTTTGTTCAAAAATTAGTCAGCCAAGCCGAAAAATTAATTTTCTACTCCAACTCTGTTGTGAATAATCTTCAAGTTGAGTTGGCTGATAAATTGGGTAAGTTATCCGGTTATGTTGATTACTCCCTTTTCTTAGTTAATTCAGGTGCTGAAGCTAATGAGAATGCCTTGAAATTAGCCTCTTTCCATACGGGAAGAAAAAAGGTAATTGCTTTCGAAAAAGCTTTTCATGGACGGACTGCTGCGGCTGTGAGGGTGACGGATAATGCCAAAATTGTAGCTCCCATCAATGAAGGATTTGATGTTGAATTTTTGGCACTAAACGATATAGAGGCAGTGCGTAA
>CAYPYZ010000078.1:0-8753 GCA_964414805.1 uncultured Paludibacter sp. | reverse complement strand
TCAAAAGATATCTTGTTTTTGTTGATTTTTCTATAAATATCCATTGCAACTTCTTTCGCAAAAGCTTGTTCAAAATCCTCTTTTACCTTAAGTTTATTCCTTGCGGAGAAAAGATTACGCATTTTATTGACAGTCCCTAAGTCAGTGATAACAGAATCTTTGATGTTTTTTCCCCAGAATCCCGGATATAGATTTTTTACATTATGTTCAGACTGAGCGTAATTTATGGCATCTTTATATTGCTTGCTATGCTTCCCGGAAGTTAAAATACTACCATTCAGTGCATTGACAAATTCAAAATTAAAGCGAATATCAGCAGTGCAATTTTGTTCATACACATCATAATACACCTTATCATAACTCACCACATTATCCTTACTTAGCTTTCTTAAAAAAGCTGTCATGCGCTGTGTTTTCGGTTTAGTAACCGTATATTGAGATGCAAGCACATTGCCTGTAAGCCACACCCTTACAGGGATGATTTGTCTTGGGTCAAAATACTGCTGATTACTTAAAGCTTCTTTTTGAGCTTGCACCATTTGTTGGTAATAGTCTGTAGCCACCAAACTCAACAAAGGTGTTTTACCCTTATTAAATTCCAATTTAAAATTGTTTTTGATTTCCTGACTTAGGAAGGGGTATTTTGCTTCGTTTTGAAAACTCTTGAAAGCTATGGTTAGCAGGGCATTATAATATGCGTCTAATTTTAAACTTTCAGCATCTTTAAATTGTGGATCTATGGATAGCAACCTGTTTAAAATGTTGTAGGCAGTCCTATGACGATGATTATTCATCTGAAAAACCGCATCCCTATAGAGCGGTTCGCATTGAGCAAAAAGATGTAGTTCAGAAGCCTTTTCATAATAGGGATCTATCCTGATAATATCGGCAAAAACCTCTTCAGCTTTAGTAAACATCTCTTTATCAAGTAATGTTTGAGCATTCAAATAGCTATCTCTTAAAAATCTGGTTTTTGCTTCCTCAAATTGGCCTTGTGTTTTATAGCTAATAGGTAGTTCTATTCTGAAATTTTTGGTTTGTCGAATTAAATTCAATAAATCCAAATAGGTATTCACCACTAATTCATCATTTTGAAAGGTGTAGGCAGCATCAATTTTTTCCTCCCATTCATCCGCTAACAGTCGTGAAGCCCGCATCAATCCTATCTGTGCCAACTCATTATTTTCATTTTTCCTTTGTAAGGATTCCAAATAATGTGTTACTGCCAAATCGTATAAGCCGGCTTCTTCATATTTAAAAGCCGTTTTGGCTAAGCGTTTGGCAGCACAACCGGATATAATAAATACAAGCACTATAATAAGTGCTTGATTTAGAATGAATTTTATCTTTATGCGATAATTATCAGTCAGCATATGAACGAAATTTTCAGAACTTTATGGCTACTTATTAATAATAGAAACCTTCCATTCTGTCCATTTCTCTTTCAAAAGCACGTCTGAATCTTTCGTAATTATAGTCAGATTTCAGAACTGCATTATTGGCATAGCGGTTATCCAAGCCATACAATATATCTTTAGCCTTGATTTCTAAACAGATATAATGTTTGTAGGTACCTTGTTTGGTTCTTGAGCTTTTTTCACATATAACCCTTGAACCCATCAAAGATTGATTCACCACTTCACGTGCTAAACCTTGATAGTTTGACATCACTTCTTCTGCATTTTCATAATTACCGGATTTAACATAATTATCGGTAACGGACTTAACAGTAGTGTTAATCAAAGATGCCAATCCTGCGCGGGCTTCGCTCATAGCCATTTTCTTGGAAATGGATTCGTTCCTACTTTCGCCAAAAGAAGAATACCTGAATGTTGTTCTGGTAGAACGATGCTTCTTTTTGGCACATGGATTTTTGGTTTTAGTTTCACCAGGACCAAAGGTACGACATGAATTGAGTGTGATACCTGTTAGACTAAGTACTGCAATCAGACTTAAAGCAATCAAATAATTTCGTTTCATAGGATATATTTTTTAATTTGATTTTGATTTTGACCGTAAAGCTACTAACATTTTTTGAAATTCTATATATTTCTTAATAAAACTTTTCCAAAAAGGCCTAAACATAATTTTAAACCGTTCTATAACATAGTTTTATTATCTTTGCTAATTAATTTTCATAAAAGTAAGAATGAATAGCACTAAGTTTTCTACATTAATCCTCGTAGTTTTATCTATATTATTTTTGACTTGTAGTGGTCGCCATGAACAAGCCAACAAATCATCAAGCAACAATACAAAATCACCTACTTTTAAAATGGTTGAAATTCCAGTTGCTTTGCAAAACGATGACGATAGAGCGCTATATTTTGCGATGAATTTTTGGGAAAATTTTGATTTTTCAGATACTACAATTGTACAACAAAGCTCTCTTACAGAACAAGCTTTTGTGCAATTTATAAGTGTGTTTGATTTTATCCCTATGCAAAACGTACAAAACGCTATAGATAAAACACTTGCAGAAGCATCAACCAAGGATAAAACCGGGAAAATGTACGCTCATTTCATTGAGTTATATCATAAGTATTTTTATGATCCGGGTTCCCCGATTAGGAATGATGAATACTATATTCCGGTTGCTACCTATCTTTTGCAAGATTCAATAAGTGATATAGCGGCTAAAGAAAGGGCTAAATTTGAATTAAACTTGATGCTTAAAAATCGTATTGATTCTCCGGCGACAGATTTTAAATTTGTCGATGCAAAAGGTAAAACCCACTCTTTATATGGTGTACAGGCCGAATATACCATGCTTTATTTCTATAATGCCGATTGCCATGCTTGCAAAGAAGTCACTGCCTACATCAATACTTCTACGGTATTTAACACATGGATCAATTTAGGAAGAATACATGTGGTAGCTGTCTATCCTGATGCAGATGTGGATTTATGGCGAAAGCAATTGCCTACTATGCCTACACATTGGTTGGTGGGTTATGATCAAAACACCACTATCTACAATCAACAATTGTATGATTTAAAGGCTATACCTACTATTTATTTATTGGATAAACAGAAAAATGTCATTCTGAAAGATGTGGAAGTCACGCATTTAGAGGAGTATTTGAATTATTTATCCAATCAATAAGCCCGCTTTCCATGCTGACTAAAGCAGTGTAAGCAATTTAGCCGCTGATTTACAATAAATTCTCCTCATGCAATAATTCTTGAATAGTTAAATCAAGTTTTAACTGAGAATGGTCTTGTGAACCAAACACCGAACCTTTGATTTGTAATTGATCATTTACGAAAGCCCAGTGAGGAGTTCCTTGACATTCAAAGGCTTCAAACAATGCATGACCATTGTCTAAGTAGATGGGGAAGGGCGCTTCTTTAGCAATGAAAATGCTACGTATATCATCAGTGCTGATTTGCTTTACTCCAAAAAAACTATGAATAACAATCAGATTTAGTTGCTCATAAGTCTGCTGAAACTCATAAGCCAAAGGCAATGCTCTGCCTGTACATCCCAAGCAATCATTGTTGTAGAAGAACAATAAATTTAATTTTCCTTGCTTGATTAAATCTTTTAAAACAAAGCTTTCGCCATTTAAGTCTTTGAGGACGGTATTGAATTTTTCCATATTTTTTTATTTGGGTGCAAAGGTATGGAATTTATTGAGATTTTTTGTTTTTACAGTTTATGAGATGGGAGCTTTTCGCTATGCTAAGATGGAGCAACTAATTTATATAAATATCATAACTATCCCAAAAGTCTGAGAAAAATGCCACAAGTCTTAAACAAAAGCAGTAATTTTGTGTTTAATTTTTTAATGCATATTTAATTATTACATGAAATTTATTGAACAATTAAACAAGCGTTATGCTTGTAAACAGATGAATGGTAAGCAATTACCGCAAGAAAAAGTTGATGCTATTTTAGAAGCTATTCGTTTAGCACCTACATCCAAAGGACTACAATCCTTCAAGGTTTTTGTAGTTGAATCGCAAGCGCTTAAAGATGAAATTTATAAAGTGGCAGCTCCGGGTCAGCCACAAATCCCAAAATCTTCGCAAGTACTGATTTTTGCTCCATATTTGGATTTAACACCACAAATTATTGAGGATAATATTGCTTTAGTTAAAGCAAGTAGACCTACACTTACTGATACTCATATTCAGGAATTTAGGGATTCAATGCGTTGGATAACGAACAGGGATAAAGCTACTAATTTTGAATGGTCTAAGAATCAAGCTTATTTAGCCTTAGGATTTGCCTTAGCAGCTGCTGCCGTCGAGGAAGTAGATTCCGTTCCAATAGAGGGATTTTTCCCTGAAAAATTAGATGAACTTTTAAACTTAAAAGAACAAAACTTAGGATCTGTTTGTTTGCTTGCTTTGGGATATAGCGATAAGGAAACGGATTATAATGCGCATCTTCCCAAAGTAAGAAAGGAACATCAAGATTTATTTAACTATCTCTAATGATAGATCATTCAGTTTTTAATAATAAAAAGGTTTTATTTCACACCTTAGGTTGTAAATTGAATTTTGCAGAGACTTCCTACATAGGTAAAAAAATGATGGAGGAAGGATTTGTGAAAGTCAAGCCGGGTGAACAAGCCGATGTGTGCATCATCAATACATGCTCAGTTACGGATATTGCAGATCGTAAAAGTAGGCAGGCAATTGGTAAATTGCACCGTCGTCATCCAAATGCTTTGATGGTGGTAACTGGCTGTTATGCACAGCTTAAGCCCGAAGAAATAGCCAATATTCCGGGAGTCAATTTGGTATTGGGCGCTAATGAAAAATTTAGCGTTTTGGACTATATAAGAGGTATGGATAAAGATGATGATGCCGTTATACATCATACTTCTGTCAAACGAATCCGTACATATAAACCTTCAGTTTCCAAAGATGATAGAACGCGCTATTTCCTTAAGGTTCAGGATGGTTGCGATTATTTTTGTACCTATTGCACCATCCCTATGGCAAGGGGGAGAAGTCGTAACGCTTCCGTAAAAGAGACAGTAGCCATGGCTGAAGAGGTTATACAAAAAGGTGCTAAAGAAATTGTGCTAACCGGAGTGAATATAGGTGATTTTGGTAATAGTAGTAATGAAAGCTTCTTTGATTTGCTAAAGGCTTTGGATAATATCGAGGCTGATGTGCGATTTAGAATTTCTTCTATTGAACCTAATCTACTTTCAGATGAAATTATTACTTTTGTAGCGCAAAGCAAAAGGATTATGCCGCATTTTCATATTCCTCTGCAATCTGGTTCTAATGAGGTACTTAGCCTAATGAAAAGAAAGTATAATCGTGAACTTTTTGCACATAGGGTGGACAAAATCAAAACCCTGATGCCTCACGCTTTTATAGGGGTGGATGTGATTATCGGTGTACATGGTGAGACAGAAGCATATTTTGAAGATTCTTTGCAGTTTATCGAATCTTTGGATATTTCTCAACTGCATGTTTTTACCTATTCCGAAAGAGCCAATACCAAAATGTTGGATATAGCACATCATAACAATCCGGCAGAAAAGAAAAGAAGAAGTGATATTTTGCATATGCTTTCGGATAAAAAGACCAAGGCATTTTATGAACAACATATGGGTAAGACTTATCCGGTATTGTGGGAAAGCCGCAATCATGGTGACTATATGGTGGGTTTCACTTCTAATTATATACGGGTAGAAAAGCCTAAAAATACAACTTCTGTGAATACTGTAGAGTTAGTGAAATTGGGTGGTTGGAATTTGGATAGGAATGCGTTGATTTGTAGTTAAATAATTCATTATAACATGACCCCAAAACGTATTATCCCTTGCATGGATATAAAAAATGGCAAGACGGTGAAAGGAGTGAACTTCGTGGATATCAAGGAGATCGGTGACCCTGTGGCATTGGCTATGGCTTATGCGGAAATGGGTGCTGATGAATTGGTATTTTTGGATATTACAGCGACTGAAGAGAAACGCCAAACTTTGGCGCATTTAATTCCTGCCATAGCACAACATATCCATATTCCTTTCTGCATAGGTGGGGGCATTAATAGCGTGGAGGATGCAGCGTATATCCTTGATTCCGGAGCGAGCAAGATTTCTATTAGCACTGCTGCTGTACGTAATCCGCAATTGATTACCGAGCTGGCACAAAAGTTTGGTAAGGAGCGAGTGGTAGTAGCTATTGATACTAAGCTTGTTAACAATCAATGGATGGTGGTTATACAGGGTGGTAAAACGCCTACTGATATGGATACTGTGACTTGGGCTAAGGAGGTAGAAGCATTAGGTGCCGGAGAAATTCTACTGACTTCTATGGAACAGGATGGCACCAAAGCGGGCTTTGCTATTGATATTACGAGTGCAGTGGCCGAAGCGGTTCAAATTCCTATTATCGCAAGTGGTGGTGCCGGTAGTATGCAAGATTTTGAAGCGGTGCTCACCAAAGGTAAGGCTGATGCTGCCTTGGCCGCAAGCGTTTTCCATTATCAAGAAATTAAAATTCCTGAACTAAAAGCATATCTTAAAAAAGCAGGTATTCTCGTTAATTGAGAGTATTAGAAAGCATTCGATACTCCATTTTCCTGTAAAGAAATTGGTAAGTTTTTCGTGGATAATTTTCTTAAAACCAAGCTCAATAACAGATACAGACTTCCGGCAATGGTCAGACCTAAACTTATTCCTGCCAAAATATCTAAAGGATAATGCACGCCTAAATATATTCTTGAGTAAACTATTACACTTGCCCAAAGGAAAATTAAGAGGCTATAAGTGCGATTTTTTAATATCAAGGAACTTAATAGGGCAAAACCAAAAGTGTTGGATGCGTGTCCGGAAACGAAGCTATAACCTCCTCCTCTATAGTTCTTGACATGATGAACCATCCCCATTAATTCAGGTGCACGAGAAGGCCGTAATCTTTCACAACTGTATTTTATAAGGTTGGTAATTTGATCGGTGAAAACTACACATAAAACCAATGCAAGTATCATCCAAACAGCCGATTTTTTCCATTTATATACCATATAAATCATTACGCCAAGGTATAAAGGAATCCAAGGCCAAATTTTACTGACATAATACATGGGTAAATCCAAGAAAGATGTGTGTAAACCATTGAGAAACAGGAATACTTGGGTATCTAAACTTAATAAATTATCTAAAAAACTCATATCTTTTCAATATGTTTTGACTCTACCCAACCTATATTGCCATTGACTAACCTGATCTCGTACCAATCACCTAATTCACTTGTTACTGATACTTTGGTACCTTCGTGCAATTCAAATAATTCAGTGCCACTGGCGTCTGGAGAGCCTTTTACAAGCACAGCACCCGTCATAATAATGGCTTCTTGATGATACAAGGTGTTATTATATTGAATTTTTGAGAAAGCTAAACTACTTATGCTGCCTATTAAAAAGAACAAGCCCATATAAAATGCTATTTTCCGCGTAGATTTCTGTCCGGCAAAAATAAACAAAACGACAGCGATTAATGATAGGATAAAAAATGCGGTAGCAATGATAAACCATGTATTGGTATTGAATAATTGAATCAATGCCAACATCCATTTTTTGAGGAAAAAACTATCTGTAACAACTATGTTATCAACAATTTGCTGATTGGTAAACTCTAAATTAAACTTGGCATCTGCATAGTTTGGAACCAATTTCAAAGCCCTTTCATAATTTAAAATTGCTTTGCCCAATTCATTCATTTTATAATAGGCATTGCCTAAATTGTAATACAGTTCCGGAGCATGACCTTCTTCCGCTAATAAGCTCTCATATAAAGTTGCTGCTTCAATGTATTGTTGATCGGCATAAGCTTGATTAGCAGCCTCAAGCACAGTAGGTTCAGCATGCAATATTGCCAAAGTAAAAACTGATAATATAGTAATATATAGGGCTTTCATAGTCATTTATCTTTTGATGGAATTTTCAAGCGTACTGATGATGTCAATGGTTTCTTCGTATAAATTACCCATTTCTTGCTGACCGCTTTTGGGTGCAAATCGTGCAAATTCGCAAGTATTGAGCACTTCATGCAAACGTCCAATCAGACTTTCATCTATATTTTTCTCTGCCAAAACCGCTGCTACATTATCTTTATTGATAGCAGCCATAGAAATAGTCAATTTATCGCTTAAATAGGTCCACACGGCCTTCATTACCTCCTCATAGAATTTCTCCTTATCGCCTTGTTTTAAGAGCTTCTGAGCCAACTTTAAGCGTTTAGTGGCCACCCTGTTTGCTTTCCTGTTTTTCACCATATCCAAGTCAGCATTATCTTTCATATGCTTACGGAAAATAATGTATAGCAAGGCAGTAATGAATAATGGAATTATGAATAAAAGCCAATAAATCAAGGTAGTGAGGTAATACTGTTCCTCTTTTTTCAAAAATATGGGGAGCGTATGGATATAGCGAATATCACTTCCAAGTTGTTTGAAATCTTCCTTATTAGTATAAGCGGAAACCACAGGTGAATTGTCCACCGTACCATCACTTTTCAGTACTTGAATGGTGTAAACCGGTGTTTTCAAAGTCTTATAGCTATTATCTTTTAAATCAAAATAAGTACAAGTAGTAGCAGGTATTTCAAAGTTGCCTGAATGGCGTGGAATAAAGATAATCTCTATGCTTTTTTTACCTTTTAAACCGCCTGTAGAGGAGACTTCAAAATTATTATTCACCTTAGGATCATAAACTTCAAAGGAATCAGGAAATTTAAAATCCGGATTTTTCAATAATTTCATATTGCCTTGTCCGGAAATATCCA
>CAYPYZ010000077.1:0-8800 GCA_964414805.1 uncultured Paludibacter sp. | reverse complement strand
TAAGAATAACCCCATCAAAATCAAGGGTTTCATTAAATTCTTTGGCGGTATTCACAGCATCCTGACCCGTCATAGCATCCACCACAAACAAAATCTCTTGCGGATTTAATGCTTTCTTGATAGCAGCTATTTCCGTCATCATCAATTCATCAATCGCCAAACGGCCGGCGGTATCCACTATCACCACATCATTATAATGTTGTTTTGCATATTTCACGGCAGCTTTCGCAATAGCCACAGGATCTTTACTTTCCGGATCTGAATACACAGGAACTTCTAATTGTTCTCCTAAAACTTTCAATTGCTCAATGGCAGCCGGACGATAAACATCACATGCCACCAACAAAGGACGTTTGCCTTTCTTGGTTTTCAGCATATTAGCCAATTTCCCGGAAAAGGTCGTTTTACCCGACCCTTGCAAACCCGACATCAAGATGATGGCCGGATTACCTTTCAAATCGATGTCCACAAATTGTCCACCCATCAAGGAAGTCAGTTCCTCGTGTACAATTTTCACCATCAATTGCGAAGGTTTAAGGGCAGTCAGTACATTTTGTCCCAATGCCTTGTCCTTCACCGTATCAGTAAATGTTTTAGCAATTTTATAATTCACGTCGGCATCCAACAATGCCCTTCTCACATCCTTAAGGGTCTCAGCCACATTAATTTCTGTAATTCTCCCCTCCCCTTTCAGGATTTTAAATGATCGCTCTAATCTTTCGCTTAATGATTCAAACATATAGGTTTAATTTTAAAATGCAAATTTAATAGTTTTAATTGAATAAAACGAATGAAACGAATAATGTAAAGGAAGTTCAAAATTCAATAGATTCTCACACCCCCAACACTATATCTGCATCAATATTCAACTTCATACTGATTTGTCTGGCGATTTGAAGTGTAGGTTCGCTTTTGTTGGTAAGATACTCGCTGATACGGGATTGACTGACATTTAATAGCTTGGCTAATTCCTTTTGATTGATACCCATTTCAGCCATTCTAAGTTGAATTATTTCTGAAAGTTTGGGTTTTTCTAAGGCATAGTAAGCCTCTGAATAATCTGCTACAAGATTAGAAAGTAGCTCTAATTCAATGCTATATTGATTATCGGTAGGTGTATTATCATCTACTAAAGGCAATAGCTCCTCTACACGGTTTACTGCCCAATCGTACTGGTTTTTATTTTCAATTTTAGTCATAACGCTGCAATGTTTTTGATTTTATTATATGCTTAATATTAAGTGTTGATCAATCTACAAAAGTACTCAATCACGAGATAAGCCTACACTACAAAACACCATGCAACTAAAGATTTTTACGATTTGCATGGTTTATTTTACTATTTGCACTATTTTTACAAACTCAAATAAAAAAATTTACAGTTTGAGTTAAAATACACAGCATATGTCAAAAAGAAAGATTGTTAATTGGATTGTTTCGCTTGTTTTGATAGGTCTTGCGATTTATTATTTCTATCCGGAAAATGCATTGCCAGCAGACACCGTTATAGATAGTATTGTTATACATAAGTCTAAGAAAGAAATGTTGGTGTATTCCAATGGAGAATTGCAAAAAACGTATAAAATTTCCATAGGGAGAAATCCTATTGGACATAAAGAATATCAGGGTGATAAGAAAACACCCGAAGGACTTTATTATATCAATGATAGAAATCCACATAGCGGCTTCCATAAGAATTTAGGCGTTTCTTATCCAAATAAAGCCGATTTGGAGCATGCCAAACAACTTGGTAAACCAGCAGGAGGAGATATTAAAATACATGGACTGAAAAATGGATTAGGCTTTATTGGAAAGTTTCATCGTTGGTTTAATTGGACTTTCGGTTGTATAGCTGTAACAGACAGAGAAGTTGATGAGCTTTATAATGCCGTAAAAATCGGTTCACCCATAGAAATTAAACCCTAAAGTATTGATACTCCTAACTATTGCCCATATGACATTTCAGATGTTCCTGAAGCTAGTTTGAAATGATGTGCTGAATTATTTGCAAAACTTAGAGTTCATTGTCCCATAAGCGACATAGCTCCACCTTATCAGTACCACAGAATTTTATAATAATGTAAATTCGCTTTAATAATTATTAAATCAGGCTTTTGGGCTGTTTTTTTATTGTACATTTGTTCCACTTTTTTGGTCAATTTTTAACTATTAACATATGGAACAAACTGTCGATATTCGCGAATTGAATGAAAAAATTGAAAAGCAAAGCTATTTTATAGATTCCCTCATTATGGGAATGGATAAAGTCATTGTAGGACAACGACACCTCATTGAGTCTTTGTTAATTGGATTGTTGTCTGATGGCCATATCCTCTTGGAAGGTGTTCCGGGTCTTGCGAAAACGCTTGCTATTAAAACACTTTCCGACCTGATTAAAGGTGACTTTAGTAGAATACAATTTACTCCTGATTTATTGCCGGCTGACTTAGTTGGAACCATGATTTATAGTCAGGCAAAAGAGCAGTTTAATATCCGTAAAGGTCCTATTTTCGCCAATTTGATTTTAGCAGATGAGATCAATAGAGCACCTGCCAAAGTGCAAAGTGCGCTTTTGGAGGCTATGCAGGAGCGACAAGTTACTATTGGTGATAATACCTACGAACTGCCTGTTCCGTTTTTAGTAATGGCAACCCAAAACCCTATCGAGCAAGAAGGTACCTATCCTTTGCCGGAAGCACAGGTTGACCGTTTTATGCTAAAAGTGGTTATTAATTATCCTAAAAAAGAAGAGGAAAAACTGATTATTCGTCAGAACTTAAAAAAAGATATGCCTCAAGTAGATCCTATCCTTTCCCCTAAGGAAATCATGGATGCGCGGGATGTGGTTCGACAAGTGTATATTGACGAAAAAATCGAGAAATATATTATTGATATTGTTTTTGCCACACGCTTTCCGCAAGATTATAATTTGAAATCTTTGAAAGATATGATTGCTTATGGTGCATCGCCCAGAGCATCTATCAATTTAGCATTGGCTGCTAGGGCTTATGCCTTTATCAAACGCCGTGGATATGTCATTCCTGAGGATGTGCGTGCAGTGTGCTATGATGTATTGCGCCATCGCATCGGACTAAGCTATGAGGCGGAAGCTAATAATATGACCTCAGACGAAATCATTACAGAAATCCTAAATTCAGTTGAAGTTCCCTAATTAACTGTATGGAAACGAGCGACATCATACAAAAAGTACGGAAGATCGAAATTAAAACCAAAGGTCTTTCGAATCATATTTTTGCCGGAGAATATCATTCCGCTTTTAAAGGGAAAGGTATGACCTTTTCGGAAGTGCGTGAGTATCAATACGGTGATGATGTGCGTTCTATTGATTGGAACGTAACTGCACGTTTTGCACATCCTTACGTGAAAATCTTTGAGGAAGAACGTGAACTTACGGTAATGCTCTTGATTGATGTGTCGGGGAGTCGCGTTTTTGGTACGGTTTCCCAATATAAAATGGATATCTTTACTGAAATAGCCGCGGTTTTGGCGTTTTCTACCATACATAATAATGACAAGGTTGGGGTGATCTTTTTCTCCGATAAAATAGAGAAATTTATTCCTCCCAAAAAAGGTAGAAAACATGTGCTGCATATTATTCGTGAATTGATAGACTTTAAACCTGAAAGCAAACAAACCAATATAGCAGAGGCTTTGCGCTATTTTACCAATGCGATAAATAAACGTTCTACTGCCTTTATTATTTCCGATTTTATAGATGATGATTTTGAAAAGGAATTGACCATTGCTAATAAAAAACATGATGTAGTGGCATTGCAGGTTTATGATATTCGGGAAACAGAATTGCCGGATGTGGGCTTGGTGAAATTGAAGGATAGCGAGACTGACAAAAGGATATGGGTAGATACATCGGATAAGAGATTACGGACGACTTATATGCACAGATGGGCAGAAACGCAGCTCAAATTGCAAAAAGTTTTTACTAAATCAGGTGTGGATTCTGTGTCTATGAGTACTTCTGAGGATTATGTGAAGACATTGATTAAATTGTTTAAAATGCGGTAATGCGATTGTTTTAATAGATTAATCGTTCAAGAATATGAGAAAAAACTTCTTTAGTTTACTTTTGATTTTTGCAAGCATGCAGTGGGGATTATTAGCACAACAAACCACTGTAGATGCGAAAATTGATTCTGTTCAGATTTGGATAGGACAGCAGACTAAGCTTAGTTTTGAATATACCCAACAACCCGATGAATTTGTCCAAACACCGATTTTTTCAGATAGTATCATCAATAAATTGGAGTTAATCGACATGTTGCCAACGGATACCATTGCTAATAAAGATGGTTATTTATCTATTGCGCAATCCTATATAGTTACCTGTTTTGAGGATACTTTGTTGTTAATTCCACCTTTTCCTTTCGTGAAAGGAGAGGATACAATTTGGTCGCCCGACTTGTCACTGAAGGTGATTCAACCTTTTGTGATTGATACTACTCAAATTCAAGTAGCTGATATTAAAGATGTTTTTAAACCCAAATTCAGCCTTTGGTATTTTATCAAAAAAGCTGCTCCATGGGTGCTTGCCATTTTATTGTTGGGTGCTATCGTTTTCTTAGTAATTTATCTTGTGAAAAACAGGAAAAAAGCACCTGAAGCCATTGAGAAAGCTATGAAAATATCGCCTTATGATTTGGCAATAGGTAGATTGAATAAGATCAAACAGGAAAAATTATGGCAACAATCACGTCATAAAGAGTATCATTCGGAACTGACAGAGACTTTGCGGGCTTATATAGAAGGTGAATTTGAAGTGCCTGCTATGGAAATGACTTCGGCAGAAATACTTGATAGCACTGAGTTTTTGAAGGCAGAATTTAAAGATGCTTATGCTAAGCTTAGACAGATTTTACAATTGGCTGATTTGATTAAATTCGCTAAGTGGAATGTAGGTCCGGATGAACATGAACGCAGTCTGACAGATGCTTTTGCTTTTGTAGAAGCAACCCATGTTATTATTGAGGAAGCAGAGAAAGAAGAAGAGGAGGTGACAGATGACATTTAATAATCCGACTTATTTATGGCTGTTATTGACGCTTATCCCATTGATTTTTTGGTATATCAGGGAATTGCATCAATCCGATGCCAGCATGCAAATTTCATCACATAAGCATTTGTTGAGTTTTTCTAAAAGCTTGAAAGTAAAACTGCGGCATTTACCTTTTGTCTTGCGGGTATTGGCGCTTGTGCTGTTGGTTATAGCCATTGCACGTCCGCAAACCTCCAATGCTTGGCGTACGGAGAATGTGGAAGGAATCGACATCATGATTGCTTTAGATATTTCAGGTTCTATGTTAGCTGAGGATTTTCGTCCGAATCGCTTGGAAGCTGCCAAGTCTGTTGCCAATGAGTTTATCTTAGCGCGTCCCAACGACAATATGGGTTTGGTTTTGTTTGCAGGCAAGAGTTTTACGCAATGTCCATTGACATCCGACCATGCGGTATTGGTGAATTTTTTCAATTCCATTGAATATGGTCTGATAGAAGATGGAACCGCTATAGGCTTAGGTTTAGCGAATGCCGTGAACCGCTTACGCGATAGTCAGGCAAAATCCAAGGTAGTGATTTTATTAACAGATGGAGATAATAACAGAGGAGATATAGCGCCGATTACCGCAGGAGAATTAGCAAAAACTTACGGAATACGCGTATATACCATAGGTGTAGGTTCTTACGGAAAAGTGAATATTCCTATTCAAACGCCTATGGGTAAGCAGTATCAGCAGATTGATTCCGCTTTTGATGAAGAGCCTTTAAAGGCCATTGCGGCTATGACAGGCGGTGTTTATTTCCGTGCAACGAATACGGATAAATTACGGAATATCTATCAAGAAATTGATAAATTAGAGAAGACAAGAATCTCTGTCAAAGAGTTTAATAAGAAATACGAAGGGTTCTTTATTTTTGTTTTCATAGCAATACTTTTATTGCTTATTGAAATTTTATTAAGGAACATATATTTGAAGAAAATACCCTAATTGAGGGTGAAATAGAAGCTTTAAGAATACGGCATGTTTAGATTTGCATCACCAGAATATTTGTTTTTACTGTTAGTTATACCGGTACTGACACTTATTTTTATTGTATATCGCATACAAAAGCAACGGAATATTATCAAATTTGGTAATCCTGAATTATTACAAAATTTGATGCCTAATGTCTCTACAGCCCGCCCTGTTGTTAAGTTTGTGCTTCAAATGATTAGCATCGCCCTTTTGGTTATTGTCTTGGCTCGTCCGCAATACGGCACCAAGATCGAAGAGGTCAAGCGACAAGGCATAGAGGTAATGATTGCTTTAGATGTGTCCAATTCCATGCTTGCAGAAGATGTTGCGCCCAATAGATTAGAGAAATCCAAGCGTATGCTTTCGCAATTGATAGATAGGATGGAAAACGATAAAGTAGGTTTGGTAGTCTTTGCAGGTGAGGCCTTTACGCAATTACCGATTACGGTTGACTATGTTTCTGCCAAGATGTTTTTAAATAGTATTTCTCCTAAGATGATAGCCCGTCAAGGAACAGCCATAGGGTCTGCTATAGAACTTACGGTTAAATCTTTTAGTGCTAAAAGTGAGGCTTCCAAAGCCATTATCTTAATTACAGATGGTGAAAATCATGAAGATAATGCTGTAGAAGCTGCTAAAATGGCAAAGGACAGGGGCATGGTGGTGCATGTGATAGGCATTGGGAAACCTGAAGGCTCGCCTATTCCTATTGCGGGAACTATGAGCTTTATGCGCGATAAAAGCAATAATATTGTTGTTTCTAAACTTAATGAGGAGATGTGCATGGAAATAGCACAGGCAGGTAAAGGTATTTACGTAAGGGCTGACAATACCAATACAGCTTTGAGGGCTATTGCTAAAGAGCTTGATGAGTTATCCAAAACTGAAATTTCAACGACAGTATTTTCAGATTATAATGAACAGTTTCAATCTTTTGCTATCTTAGCATTTGTAATATTACTGATTGAAATATTGATGTTTGATAGGGTTAACAAGCAATTGAGCAGAATGAAGATTTTTGATTTAAAGGATAAAATTTAGTAAATATCATAGCAAGTAATCAATAGATTATTACATGAAAGTTTCAGATAAAATATTAGTTTTGATGGCTATATTGCTTCCGCTAAATGTTTTAAGTGCATGGGCGCAGGAAGAGTATTCCTATACTAAAAAGGGAAACAAACAGTATAAAAAAGAACAATATACAGAGGCTGAAATTTCCTATAGGAGGGCTTTGGAGAAAAATCAACAATCGGCAGAAGCTACTTATAACTTAGGAAATGCCTTGTTCAGACAAGAAAAATATCCGGAAGCATTGGAGCAATATCAGCAAGTTATACCTAATGAGAAAATTTCTAAAAAGCAATTAGCAAGCGCTTTGCACAATACGGGTAATGCTTTGTTGATGCAACAAAAGATTCCTGAAAGCATCGAAGCCTATAAGAATTCTTTGAGGATAAATCCTAAGGATGATGAAACGCGCTATAACTTGGCGTTGGCACAATATCTTTTGAAACAGCAGGAAGAGCAGGAAAATCAAGATAATCAAGAAGATAAACAAGAGCAACAAGAGGAGCAGCAAAAAGAACAAGATGATTCGCAACAACAAGAAGAGCAGCAAGAAAGCATGCCAAAGGATAGAGCTGAGCAGTTGTTGGATGCCCTGATGCAAGATGAGGATGAGACTATGGAAAAGGCGCAAAAAATGCCACCACAGTCAAAAAGAGCAGTAGAAAAAAATTGGTAATAAGTATTTGTAGGATGAAAAGATTTCAACATAAAACAGTGCTACTTTTAGCGATGATCATACCTTTCATCGGTGTTTTTGCTGATGAGGAGGTGAAGTTGGTGGCATCAGCACCTACTACCGTCATCATGGGGAAACCTTTCCAAATTACCTTTACTGCCAATGCAAAGGTTTCCGATTTTACACAGCCTGCCATTACAAATTTTGATATATTAGCAGGACCCTTCACCTCACAAAGTCATAGTACGCAGGTAGTAAATGGTAACGTGACTTCTTCTACTACTGTGACTTATACCTTTACTTTACAAGCTCAAAACACCGGTACTTTCACCATTCCTTCAGCTACCATGAAGTCGGGTGGTAAGAAAATCACTTCCAATGGGTTGAGTATTAAAGTCCTACCGGCAGATGAGAGTTCTAATGCAGATCCTTCATCTAATCAACAAACTACTAAACCAACACAAGCTTCTTCCGCAAGGATAAGCTCAGATAATTTATTTATCAGGCCTATTTTATCTAAGACATCTGTCTATGAGCAAGAAGCGGTAAAACTGACTTATAAACTGTACACCAATTATGATGTAGTGCAGTTTTCCAATAAGAGTATGCCTGATTTTAAAGGCTTTTTGAAACAAGAATTTGAGAAGACAGGCAATACGCAATTGGCGTATGAAAACTATAATGGTAGGAATTTCTTAACGGCTATTTTATATGAAGTAATGCTCTATCCTCAATATCCTGGGGAGATTACCATTGATAGGGCTGAGTTTGAAGCTATTATACGTGTGCAAACAAAAAAACAGGTTAGGAGTATATTCGATGACTTTTTTGATTCCTATACCAATGTGGCACATCCGGTTTTTGTGCAAGCTACTAAATTGAATGTAAAGGAATTACCTACAAACAAACCTACAGCTTTTTATGGGGTGGTAGGACAATTCAATCTGCATTCTTCTATTTCCAATACGGAAGTTAAAGCAAATGAAGCCATTACTTTAAAGGTGGA
>CAYPYZ010000076.1:6299-8837 GCA_964414805.1 uncultured Paludibacter sp. | reverse complement strand
TTTAGAAAAAAGATAACAGCATAGCTATTAAGAATAGCAGGTGCAAAATTTTCTTGTATGCTTATCAGCAATTTTTTCAATCCTATTTCTTTTAAATTTTATTTAAGTGTTTCGGTACTACTTCTTGGGAACAAATATAATCAACTGTTTCGGCTTTTCGAATTATATGTGGCTCCTCCTTTTCATCAATAAGCACAATATGCGGTCGCAAGGTAATAAACTGCATCCATTGCGTCATATTATATGCTCCCACTTGGTGCACCACTACTTGATCGCCTTTTTCCAATAGGGGCATCACTATGCTTTCTCTGACCACATCTATATTCATGCAAAGAGGTCCGAAAAGCACCATTTCTTCAGTCTGATGTCCTTTAGGTTGTGCCGGACTAACCTTATGTTCGTACCAGAAAGAGGTGAATAAGGAGTTTACACCAAAATCCAATATGGTAGCTCTTCTCCCGTCAGATAAGCGTTTGGTAGCCTGCACGGTACCAAGCAAATAACCGGCGTTGTCAATCAAAGCACGACCGGTTTCCAAAATCAATAAGGGTAGTTCTTCTTGTTTGAATCCGTAATTCAATATCACATCAGTTATGGCATCTGCAAACTGATCAATGGATGGCACAGCATCCGTTCCCGGAAGATAAGCCCCTTTTAATGTATTGGTAGAAGGGAAACCACCACCTAAATCAATGTAGGAAAGCATTCTACCGGTTTTCTCTTTTACTGCTTGCGCTAAGTTACATAAATTCTTAGCTGCAATGGTATATGCATCTGATGTAAGCATAAAGGTTCCTATATGGCAGTGTAAACCAACCAACTCCAATGATGGTGTGTTGATGATGCGGGTCAACGCATTCCAAGCTTGTCCGTTTTCATAATTAAACCCAAACCTATCCCATTTAGGATATATGCCTGTATCCATATTGATACGGATTGCAACACGGGGGCGAAGATTTTCTTTTTTACTCAAACGAATTAACTCATATAATTCGTCATAATGGTCTATATGTATCAATGAATTGAGTCGAGTCGCTTTAAGCAACTCATCATAGGTTTTATAAGGCCCGTTAAAGATGATTTTCTCGCCCGGTACGCCATTTCTCAAAGCCTTTTCATATTCAAATCCGGAAACCACCTCTGCCCAAGAGCCTTCTTGATGGAAAATTTGACAAACAGCATCTAAGTAATTTGTTTTGTACGACCATGCAAATTGCACCTTAGGATAACGAGTCCTAAAAATACGTGTGGCTTTTCGAATTTGAGTTCTAATTTGTTTCTCAGATAAAACAAAGAGGGGTGAACCATAGGTTTCTATTAGACTTCTCACTGAAACATTATCTATATGAGTAAAGGCATCATTTTCTATTTTAGTTCCGAATTTATTCATCAAACCGGCATTCATTTTTCTGAGTATCGGTCTTTCATATCTTAATTTTTCCATTTGATGTATTTTTGTTGATTTGCTTATTAATTTTTATCTTTTGAACGCCTCCTACTACAGGAATACTACAATTCACCATAACCTGAAATTTGTTGGAATTTATTCACGTCAACAATTAAATCCCAGGCATATCGTATAAACATCCTGCCTATTTCATAAGTAGTGAAAGGCTTTATTTTTTCTCCCATGGCCATCTTCACTAAACTTGCCGGTTGGTTTTGTCCGGCTGCAGCAGTTAAGTATATCCAAGCCGGAAAACGTGGATTTACTTCCATGATATAAGGCTCTTCCTTATCTGTCAACATCACCTCCAACTCACACCCTCCCCGCCAGTTAGTAGCTTTAACAAATTTTTTAGCTAAGGCTATCAGCTTCTCGTCTTCTAAAGTAATACCTCCCCAAGCCTTGCCTTTATCAGTTATATAGGTTTTGCGCATAGGAATAATACTGATTGCTTCGCCTTCCCCATTACCCAAAACTGCAATATTGATTTCTGTCCCTTTGATAAATTCTTGCACAATAATGGGTAAGCCCCATTTTGCTTGAATGGTATGAAAGGCCTTTTCAGCTTGGTCGTAGCTATATGCTATAAAAGCATCATAGAATTTACCTTTTACAACTACAGGATAAGTCTCATCTTTAAGTTGTTTTTTCAGCTCCACTATATTATAAATAAATCGATCTTTAGGCACATAAAATCCATGTTTTTTACCAAAATCGTTTAGTTTCAGTTTATCCCTGGCTTCAAAATTCTCCAAATCGGGCATAAAAGTACGGATACCCATGTCGTTTAACTTATCTTTCAATTTTATGAAATTAAAAAGCTCAGCATCAAAATTCGGGATAATTAAATCCAAGTTTTCCTGTGCGTGAATATACTCAAGACGCTCTATCAAACCTGCTGTACCACCGGAGGGATAAGGTATTTGATAGACTTTATCAACCAAATCACGCATATATATACCGGGTTCCATGGCATCATAAGAAAGTCCGATAATTCGAGCATCTATATCCTTACACGCACGTATAGAGCGGATAACAGCTACTCCCGGACCGGGACTGTCAATGGCATTTAGCCCTGTCACAGCAATGTT
>CAYPYZ010000076.1:0-6199 GCA_964414805.1 uncultured Paludibacter sp. | reverse complement strand
GTCTGTGCAAATGAACTATACACCAAGCTACCATGCATATTATATAAGGCTATCATGCTATTTCCGTCAAGGTCAAAAACAGACAACACACCATCCGAGATAGTATAATGGAAAGTTTTGTCTACAGTTTTGTTCATAGACGTATTAAAATTCACCTCTTGGATATTGGCAAATTCACCCCAATAAGGACTTTCACGATAATTAGATTGTGTGCCTACCGGAACAGAAAGATTACATTTATCTTTATCTATCAATTCGAAGGTATAATAATCCACAACAAGCGGAGTAGGCTGTGCCGTACTAAGTTGTTCCAAGTTGGTACAAGCATAAAAAGCACCTGTACCTATAAAATTTACGTTTTGCGGTAGGTGTAAATCGTATAAACCCGTACAAAATTCAAAAGCTGCTGCACCGATTTCTTCTAAGGAAGTAGGTAGATTAATCTCAGTTAGATTACTACAGTGACTAAAAGCAGAATAGCCAATTGTTTTTATACTTTTGGGAAGTGAATAAGAACCGGATTTTGCAAGGGGACAGAAATACACATGTTGCTTGTTTTTATCAAGTACAAGTCCTTGTTCATCGCTAAAGTACTCATTGTTAGGATTTACAGAAAAAGCTTCAATGCCCGGACAATTATAAAAAGCATATTCACCTATATAGTTTAATGGTGCCGGAAGATTCACAGTACCACTTATATGGATACAATTACTAAAAGCACCCGGATCAATTTCTTGTAAATTAACCGGTAAATTCAGATTGCCTGTTGTAGAAGTGGGACAACTTAACAAACGCTCTTTGGATTTTGAATATAAAACACCTTTATCTGCTTTAAAATAAGCATTAGAAACGTGCACATCATAATTACTTATGCCTGTACAACCATAAAAAGCATAATAGCCTATATAGTCAACATATTGAGGAATCGTCATGTTGCCAACCAAATTATAGCAATTATAAAAGGCATAACTACCTATTAATCTGACAGAAGCCGGAATATTAAAAATTCCTGTCTTAGCACTTGGACAGATGAAAAGTGTATCTAAATTTTTGCTATAAAGCACATCATTCGCGGAAGCATAAACGGGATTGGCAGCATTGACTACAAAAGAGTTCAAGTAGTTGCATTCCATAAAACAAAACACGCCTAAGTCGGTGAGGCTTGCCGGAATAGTGATTGTGCCAAATAAATTATAGCAACCATAAAAAGCACCATCGCCCAATTGCTTCACTTTATCGGGTATGATAAGGTTTTCATAAATCCCTGAACAATTAGCAAATGCGTAATTCCCCACTGATAGTAAAGAATTTGGGAGTTTGATTGAAGAAAGCCCGTAACAATTTTCGAAAGCTGAGTTTGCTATATGCTTTACTCCCGAAGGAATAGTATAATTGGCGATTTTTGCATTGGGACAAACCAGAAGGGTATCACCGGCCTTATTAAACAACACGCCACCTACACTGCTATAATTGTTATTGCCATTCGCCACATTGATGGCATTTAAAGCGAAACAGCCATAAAAACTATAATCTGCAATAGTTTGAACGGTAGCCGGAATTTCAATAGATGTCAAATTCCAACAATAATAAAATGCTAAATACCCTATGGAAGTTGTTTGTTGAGGTAAAATAATGGATGTAAGACTTGGTTTATAGGACAGCAAAATCGGGTTATAAAATGCGTAGATTGGTACTTCGTTGGCAGGATAAGTGAAAGAGATATCGGCGTAAGTTCCTAAAGTACCTGTATAAGCTTTGATAGCAGTGTTCGAAATGTTTAATACAGCTAAGTTGGTCATTTTGTCACGCATAAATGCAAAATCGCGCGCATCAATATTCCCCGTTATACTAAGATTTGTCACCTGCGTTGTTTCGTATATAGTGAGTTGCCCTGCTAAAGTGCCGGAGGTACTGATGTTAATAGATTTGCTGACTTGAGCTTGGCTTGTTACGATTGCACAAAAACCAAAAATAAGTAAGATGTATTTTTTCATGTATTATTAAAATTAACTGATAAAATTTCTCCCCAAATATTCTTGAAATTTCTCTTTGTATTGATTACCAATGGGGATATATTGAGCCTTGTCAACTAAAATTCTATTTTTTTCCACAGACTGGATCCTATCAAGATTGACTATAAACGAGCGTTGAACACGCATAAAACTATCTTCCGGCAGTTCCTTTTCAATATTTTTTAAGCGCATAAAAGTCAGATAGCTACTTCCATCCGCCAACACAATTTTAATATATTCATTAGCACTTTCAATATATACGATATCGGCGATTAGAATTTTGACCATTCGTAAATCAGCTTTTATGAAAATATGTTTATCTACTTTTTCATTATTGGCTCGCATGAGGTTTTCTAATTGCCTTTTTTCCTTAGTTTCTTCACTCCAAAAACAGATTACTTTATAGGCAGTACCTATCCCAATAACTAATAGAGCAATAATGAAATTTAGTAAAAACTGTGCTTCGGCAGATTTTAGTTTGGTCGTTTCCGGAAGTTTAAATCCGTGAGGAGCCGGCATTTTATCAGACAATTCCATAGGGGGCATACCCGGTCCTAATTCCATAGGGGGCATGCCTGTAGGCGATGTTGTTTGATAATATTCAATGATTTTTGTTTGCAGGCAAATAATCAAGGGAACGACCACCAATATATATAATATATACTTATCATAATTTTTATTTTCAAGAAAACGAGGTATAAATAAGTATAGATTAAGCAGGAATATTAAGAAAAAGGAGAAAATTTTTATCCAAGAAACTAAGATCTTATCCCATTGAAAAATATTCCCTGTACGATAGATCAGTAAGGAAACAACCAAACTTGCTAAGCATAGGCCAATAATAAGCATAGGCTCAAGATATGAATATTTACTTCCCTTAGGATTGTGTACCATGGCTGGCATTAAAAATTTAGGGTAAAATTATACCGTTTCATTGCTGTAAGCAAATAAAATCAGTATAAAGGTCAAATTATTCAGTAAAATAATAATCTGATTAAGGAAAAGTTCTTATAAAGTAATTGGATTACCGAGTTCGGCTAAGCGACATGCTCATGGCACATCTAAAACCTATATCATTATCTGATTTATGTCTATCGAGATACCTGCGCGATGAAGGATGCGTCCAATAAATTGGATCTTTCCAAGAACCGCCTTTGTATACACGATTGTCCGGATGTTTGTGATATTGAGGCAAAAATACGTCCAATACATTCACACTATCTATACGATTTAGATTACCGCGAGTAGTATATTGGTCTATTACCCACTCATTTACATTACCTGCCATATTATACAGACCAAAATCATTGGCTGCAAAAAAACCAACTGGAACGGTACGTAAATAAACATTATTTTTAGTATCCGAATTACTATTGTTGTAGTTAGCCTCCAACTGACATTGTTGCTGGTCGGTTAATCGTTCATAAGTTGTTGTAGCCCAAGGATAAATTTTAATTTTATTAGCGGGTTCGTTCTTTTTTCTGGCATAAGCTGCAAACTCCCATTCATCTTCAGATGGTAATCTAAAGGTTGGAAATAAACCTATATAGGTAGCTGCTAAATTATCTCGCAAACCGGTATAAAATCTTTCGGACTTGAATACTGCATTTTCAACCGACTCTAAATCTGTCATTTCCGAAATAGCCTTAAAATCAGGTGCTTTAATAACACCCTCTTTGATTAATCGAATTTCGTTGGCTCTGTCAGTACGCCAAGCACAATAAGCTACAGCCTGATCCCAACTTACGCAAACAATAGGATATTCGTTGAAAGAGGGATGGGTGAAATAGTTCATTAAAAAGGGTTCATTATCGCCTAAACCTTTGCGCCACACATCCAAATCCGGCTTGGCATTTTCTATCCAATTGGGTGCAACATTAGAATAGACTGCTGTCAGCCAACTCTGATATTCACGCCAATCAATAGTCCTCACCTCGTATTGATCCATATAGAAAGTATTCACAGCAAGAGTACGCCTGCTATTGAGCTGATTAGGACGTATTCTACGCGTAGCTGTTTCATATTCATCAGCATCATCTATGGCAAACGACCAACCTGGAATTTCAATCATGCCAGGAGGAACGGTGGTTGACAAATTGCCAATAGAACGAAATGCTCGTTTTGCCTTATAATCATAAGGCCAATCTGTTGCAGAGCTCACAAACTTCTGCTTCCCACAAGAAGCAAAAATCAATGCAATAATAACGATATTAAATAACTTACGTAACATATAGTGTAGGTATTAAAATCTAATTGGGGCAAAGTTAACTATTTTCTGATAACATTAACATTATAAGGGGAAAAAATATCACTTAAAAGCAAGATTATTATACAAATACGCACAAAATAAACGCATTAAAAGCTGATTTCGTATAATATTTTCTTAATTTTGCAGAGATTTATCCATAAGACTTCTAAATTATATGCAAGAAAACAAGTTGTTTTTGAACTTAAAAGGTAAATTGTACGATTTGCGTACCCCCATAGTGATGGGTGTGGTGAACCTCACCCCCGATTCCTTTTTTTCTTTAAGTCGCTATAAATCAGATAGTTCCCTATTGCAAAAAATCGAAGATCATTTATCTCAAGGAGCAAGCATCATAGATATAGGAGGTTATTCTACGCGTCCATCAGCTGATCCTGTAGCAATGGATGAGGAAATGAAAAGAATTGGTGATGCTTTGGAACTTATTTGCAAGAAATTTCCACAGGCTGTTTTGTCGGTAGATACTTTCCGCTCACCGGTAGCCAGAATGGCCGTGCAACAATACGGCGTTGCCATGATTAATGATATTAGTGGCGGTACCCTTGACCCTCAGATGTTTGAGACCATCGCTTCTTTAAATGTTGCTTATGTATTAATGCATATGCGAGGTAATCCTCAAAATATGCAAGAGCAAACCAACTATCAGGATATGATGGCGGAAATCATACAATATCTATCTAAGAAATTAGCACAATTACGACATTTTGGTGTTCATGATGTGGTTGTAGATCCGGGTTTTGGCTTTGCAAAAACTTTAGAGCAAAATTATGAACTGATGCATAAATTAGCTTATCTTCAACATATTCAGGCTCCTCTCTTAGTGGGAATATCAAGAAAATCTTTTCTTTACAAACTATTGGAACTTGAACCCGAACAAGCATTAAATGCAACTACCGCATTCAATATGCTTGCGTTGATGGGGGGTGCATCCATTTTACGGGTACATGATGTGAGAGAAGCTATGCAAACCATCAAAATTTATCAAGCATATAAAAATGCTGGTATTTAAAAAAATATACTATTATGAATTTCCATATTAGCATCAAGGATATATTAGATATTGTATTAGTAGCCATACTATTATATCAATTGTTCATCCTTTTGAAAAAATCTGGTGCATTAAGCGTATTCATGGGCATTATCAGCTTCTTAATAGTCTGGTACTTAGTGTCCAAAGTTTTCAAAATGGAGTTAATGGGCGGTTTATTCGACAGGGTTGTCAGCGTGGGAACCTTTGCCCTGATAGTATTATTTCAAGAAGAAATTCGGCGGTTTTTTGCACGTCTTGGTTCCAAACGACAATGGGCATTCAATCGTTTTTTAAAAAAAGTATTTGGTAATGAGGATGCTACAGCAGAGCGTACAGATTATAATATTGTGCAAATCGTATTGGCATGTAGCAATATTTCAAAACTTGGATCAGGGGCATTGATAGTTTTAGCAAGAAAAAACAACTTAGATGCGCAGATTGTGACAGGCGAGCAGATAGATGCCACAATCAATTCCCGTTTAATAGAAAATATCTTCTTTAAAAACAGTCCTTTACACGATGGTGCCATGATAATTCGAGATGATAGGATAGTGGCTGCATCTTGTGTAATTCCGGTATCTAAAAACCAACAAATTCCTAAAAGATTAGGTTTAAGACATCGTTCTGCCTTAGGTATCACTGAACAATCGGATGCAATAGCCATCATAGTTTCAGAAGAATCCGGAAGAATATCCTATGCTTTCAATGGAGAATTAACTTTGAATGTAAAAGCGGAAGGTTTGGAGCGATTCCTTTCAGAAACCTTATAAACAAAGCTATTTTAATAGAAATAGGGATGCTACAACCAACATCCCTATTTTTTAATTACATACTTATAAATAAACTTCTTTTTAGAAGGTTGTATCAAAGTTTATTATGCTTTACCTGCAC
>CAYPYZ010000075.1:0-8858 GCA_964414805.1 uncultured Paludibacter sp. | reverse complement strand
TCTGAGAATTGGCTTTGCAGACGCAACTAAAAAGAATGTCACAACAAGTGAACTTGCCAAAGATAATCAGGCTTTAGCTGCTCTTAATGGATCGTATTTTAATGTGAAGGAAGGCTTTTCTGTTTGCTATTTCCAAATGGATAAACAGCTGATAGATACTACTATTCATGCGGAATTTGCTCGACGTGTGAATGGTGCTATTATTGAAAAAAATGGGAAAATTAAACTTGTCCCTTGGGATAAAACTGTAGAACAAAAATACATGAAGCACAGGCCTTTATCTACAAAGTATAAGCATGTTATGGCTTCCGGACCCTTGATGTTGCAAGGTGGCAAAATCTGCGATTTCACGCAAGTAAGTACAAAGTTTGTAGATACCAAACACCCTCGCTCTGCCATTGCCGTAAGCAATGATAAAAAAATAATGTTTGTCACTGTGGATGGTCGCTTCCCGGGTAAAGCGGAAGGTATCAATATCCCGGAACTCGCACATTTCTTAAAAATTATGGGTGGAAAAGATGCCCTGAATTTAGATGGTGGTGGTTCTACAACGCTATGGCATCATGCCGCTTCCGAAAATGGGGTAGTCAATTATCCTTTCGATAATCAGATCTATAACCATTATGGAGAAAGGGAAGTAGCCAATATCGTGTATGTTTACACGAATAAAAAATAGACTATTTTACGATTATCAATTTTATAACTGATATCGTCATTCATAATCAACACCACTAAATTTATAGTTCATCAGTAAAATATTCATGAAAACTACATCAAATTTTTTCCATCGTTTTTTTTTATTGAATCTTCTCAATTTTATTTTGCTTGTATCTGTGTGTTGGACCTATGTACCGGCACAAAACACTAATGATTATGAGCTAAAGCAAGTTCTTATTTTCGGCCGACATCATGTCCGCGCTCCTTATACCTCCGAAGGTAGCGTACTTCATAAAGCTACTAATAAAACCTGGCCTGCATGGGATGTGGAAGGCACTTGGCTAACTACTAAAGGTGGCGTTTTAGAGGCATATCTCGGAAGCTATACCCGTGCTTGGCTGAAAGAAAATGGTTTGCTGCAAGCTAATGCAAAACCACAAGCCCATGAGTTTTTAGCTTATGCCAACAGCATGCAGCGCACTGTAGCTACTGCACAGTACTTTATTGCCGGAGCATTTCCTGCCTATAATGTACCTGTGCACCATACCCTCAGCGTCAGCAATATGGATAAACTTTTTACGCCGGCTGTGCATAATGATTCCGAAGAATTTATACAGGAAGTACTCGAAACAATGCAACAGCTTGATAAAGAGATGGATTTAACGAAAGCCTATAAATTATTGGATAAAATTGTGGCTTATAAAGACTCTGATTATTGTCGTGAGCAAGGGGATTGCTCCTTAGCTAAATCCACAGAACCTACACAGTTTACTATTAAAGTGGGGAATGAACCAAGTTTTAGTGGCCGATTAAGAGTGGCTTTTGTGTTGGTAGATGCTTTTAATATGCAGTATTATGAAGGTTTACCCAAAAAAAATATAGCTTGGGGTAAATTAAAAAGTAAAAAACAATGGAAAATTTTAAGTGATGTTACCGAAGGCGTTATGCAGATGTTATTTACTTCCGGAAATCTGGCGCAAGAACTTGCAGCACCTTTGGTTAATTATATAGATGAACACTTCAATGCAGCACCTATCACAGCAGATAATCCTTTAGTTACCTTGATGATAGGCCATGATTCCAATGTGGCAACGCTCTTAAAAGCACTGAATGTCGAAGACTATGTATTGCCTGATCAGTTTGAACATACTCCCATAGGTGGACAATTGGTTTTTCAGCGTTGGGAAAATACGCATACAGGCGAAAAACTGCTAAAAATTGAATACGTTTATCAAACCCGTAAACAAATTAGAGAAGTACAAGCACTTAATCTAAAAAATCCACCACAACGTGTGCCGCTTTATCTTAATGGTTTAAAGCGTAATGCTGATGGATACATGTATTGGGATGATTTCAAGCAAAGATTGCAAAAAAATAATTAGTAGCTTTATTTCTCATATTAAAGTTCTATAGCTTACGCAAAATACCATATCCGAGTCCGCCAAGTATAGCACCTAAAACCACATAAACCGGTGGCACGTGGAGTAGCCATACCAAAATGATGACTGCAATGGGTATAAACATGGTTTTATAAGTCAATCGTGCCGATTTAGACATACGCCATAAAGGAGCGGCTATCAGGGCAACCACGGCAGGACGAATACCCTTGAATATCTTATCTACAGTAGGATTGTGACGCATATCTACAAAGAAAGTTGCGATAATTACTATCACTAAAAAGGAGGGTAGGGCGGCACCTAAGGCAGCTACTAAACTTCCCTTAAAGCCTTTGATTTTATAGCCTACAAAAATAGCAGTATTGATGGCCATTACGCCCGGTGCAGATTGTGCTAACGCCAATGTATCAATAAATTCCTGTGCAGCTATCCACTTCTTTTTCTCCACCACCTCCCGCTCAATCAGTGGTATCATCGCATAGCCTCCCCCAAAAGTGAAGCTACCAATACGCACAAATGTCATGAATAATTGCCAGTACAATTGCATAAATCAAATCAAATTAAAAAGAATTTAGTGCAAAAATACGAATAAAATCATTAATGGGCTTGTGGTGCGTTTTTATATCCTCTTACGTGAATATTGCGATACATCGTTAAAATCACCGAAAAGCAAGAGTTCTCGTCGCGTATTCTGGTGATTAATTTGCACAATCCAAATACATTTTTTATCTTTGCGCTCCATTTCGAAGAAGGTCGAAAAGAAGCACTGCCCTAAAGGCATCTCACCTTCCCGATTAAACATCAATTACATAAAAGTATGTACGCAATTGTAGAAATTTTAGGACAACAATTCAAGGTGCAAACCGGTAAAAAATTGTTTGTTCACCGTATGAATGAAGCTGAAATAGCTTCAGAAGTTGAGTTCGATAAAGTTTTATTGATCGACAACGAAGGAAAAGTGAAAGTCGGAACACCAGTGGTGAAAGGCGCAAAAGTGGTTTGCGAAGTAGTTGACCATGTGCGCGGCGACAAAGTAATCGTTTTCCATAAAAAACGTCGTAAAGGCTATAGAAAACGTAACGGTCATCGTCAAGACTTTACACAATTAATAGTGAAAGAAATTGTAGCTTAATTAACCGATTAAAATTAAAAGAAAATGGCACATAAGAAAGGTGTAGGTAGCTCGAAGAACGGTCGTGAATCGGAAAGTAAGCGACTCGGCGTTAAAATTTATGGTGGTCAGTTTGCCACAGCAGGTAATATCATCGTTCGTCAACGTGGTACTCAACATCATCCGGGCGAGAATATGGGAATCGGTAAAGACCATACCCTATTCGCTTTAGTAGATGGATATGTTGAATTTAGAAAAAGGAAAAATAACAGATCATACGTATCTATCAGACCTGTAGAAGCTAACTAAACTCATATCCCCTCATGGGAACTTTGAGTGTATAACATAAAGAAACTCCTGTCGTTTTACTTGAAAGTAAAATCACGGGAGTTTTTTATTTGTAAATAATTTCCAAAAAAAATCATTCATTCATCATTAAATATTATCCAAAGTGCTTACACTGAAATATATCAATGACAATGCAGAACAAGCTATCGCAAAATTAAAAAAGAAAAATTTTGATGCTGCTGCTATTATTCCGAAAATAATAGATTTAGATAATCAACGTAAATCTACACAAACTGCTGCCGATAACGCTCTGGCACAATCCAATGCGCTTTCGAAAGAAATCGGTATGCTATTTAAACAGGGTAAGGTGGATGAGGCTAATGCTGCTAAAACTAAGACTACAGAGCTTAAGGAAAGTATTCAGACTTTGACTGCGCAACAAGCCGAGATAGAGCAACAACTGAATGAACTTTTGGTACAAATTCCTAATATACCCCACGAATCTGTTCCTTCCGGGAAATCCGCTGAAGATAACCTTGTGGAACGCTCCGGTGGCGAGATGCCGCAACTTCCGGAAAATGCTTTGCCACATTGGGAATTAGCTAAAAAATATGACCTGATTGATTTTGAATTGGGAGTGAAAATTACAGGTGCAGGTTTTCCTGTATATAAAGGTAAAGGCGCTCGTTTGCAACGTGCATTGATTAATTTTTTCTTGGATAGTGCCCGCGATGCTGGTTATTTAGAAGTGCAACCGCCTTATGTGGTCAATGCTGATTCCGGCTTTGGCACAGGACAATTACCTGACAAGGAAGGGCAAATGTATCATGTTACCGGCGATGATTTGTATCTGATTCCAACTGCTGAAGTGCCTGTAACTAACCTTTATAGGGATGTAATTCTTAATCAAGAGGATTTACCTATTAAAAATACAGCCTATTCCGCTTGCTTCCGTAGAGAAGCTGGCTCTTACGGAAAAGATGTGCGCGGTCTTAATCGCCTACATCAATTTGATAAAGTGGAAATTGTGCAAATACAACATCCTGAAAAGTCATATGAAACCCTTACAGAAATGGTGAATTATGTACAGACATTAGTCGAAAAATTAGAACTACCTTGGCGTATCTTACGCCTTTGTGGTGGCGATTTAAGCTTTACTTCCGCCCTTACCTTCGATTTTGAAGTATGGTCGGCCGCACAAGAACGCTGGTTAGAAGTAAGCTCTGTATCTAATTTTGAAAGCTATCAAGCCAATCGTCTGAAATGCCGCTATAGAGGCGAAGACAAGAAAACCCAGCTTTGTCATACCCTCAATGGTAGTGCCTTGGCGTTGCCACGTATCTTAGCCGCTATATTAGAAAATAATCAAACTGCCGAAGGTATTCGTATCCCCAAAATATTGGTGCCCTATACAGGTTTTGAAATGATATAATTTATATAAAAAATTCTTAGAAAAAACAGGAAGAATCGGTAATTTATCGGTTCTTCTTGTTTTGATTTTATACCTAAATACGTGAATATCTTATACCTAAGAATATCGTTTTTTTTCCTTTGAAATTTCCTTGAAAAAATTATTGATTTAACAGTTTAATTTTCGTAATTTTCAGAAAATGTAGTACATTTGTGGCAAAATTGCAATGTCGAGATTACAAAATGAGTAAAATCATTGAACATTCGGGGGTCATTAGCCAGATTAACGGAAAACACATACAGGTGCTTATCACGCAAGAATCTGCTTGTAGTGCATGTCATGCTAAAGCTGCATGCACGGCATCCGACAAACAAGATAAGTTTGTAGATGTCATAGCGCCCCATTCCAATTTCAAATTAGGAGATAGTGTAACGCTTTATGGACAAAGCGCTATGGGGTTGTTTGCTGTTTTATTGGCTTTCGTAATTCCCTTTCTTATCATTTTAATTTCCCTTTTTATATTGAATAATTATATAGCAAATGAGGCTTTAAGCGGTACTATCGCTCTAAGCATGCTGCTTCCGTATTTTATAATATTATCATTTTTCAATAAACAACTCAAATCCAAACTTAAATTTTACATCAAATAAAAAGTTAGGATATTTAAAGTAAAATATATGAACTTAGTTTTAATATCATTGATCACCTTAGGCGTAATAGGCTCTGTATCTGCTATTATACTTTTTGTTGTTGCCAAAAAATTCCATGTGGTTGAAGATCATCGCATCGATTTGGTGGAAGATGCCTTGCCTGCTGCCAATTGTGGTGGTTGCGGTTATCCCGGCTGTCGCAATTTTGCGGATGCTTGCGTGAAAGCAGATAATTTGGATGATTTGCATTGTCCGGTGGGCGGTAATGACACCATGGCAAAGGTTGCTGAGATTTTGGGATTGGTTGCTGTTGAAAAAGCACCTTTATTGGCTGTAGTGCGCTGTAATGGTACTTGTGAGCACCGTCCGCGCAACAATGAATACGATGGTGTGAAGCATTGCTTTATTGCTCATAATTTATATAGTGGTGAGACCAATTGCTCTTGGGGATGTTTGGGTTTTGGGGATTGCGAGTTGGCTTGTGATTTTGATGCAATTCATGTCAATCCTATTACCAAAATTCCGGAAGTAATAGATGATAAATGTACGGCTTGTGGTGCTTGTGTGCGTGCTTGTCCTAAGGATTTGATAGAATTGCGGAAGAAAGGTCCTAAGGGCAGAAGGGTGTATGTGGATTGTCGCAATCAGGATCGCGGACATATAGTGAGCAAGGCCTGTGACGTGGGTTGTATTGGATGTGCTAAGTGTCAAAAAGTTTGCACCCACGACGCCATCACCATAGAGAATAATTTGGCATTTATACATGATGATAAATGTAAGTTGTGTCGCGATTGCGTAATCGTTTGCCCAACCAACTCTATCATTGATGTCAATTTCCCACGCCCCAAACAACCGAAAGTTGAGAAAGTTGTGGCGGATGCGTAAGGATGATGAAATATTCGTAGAGACGCACGGCCGTGCGTCTCTACGAAATAAAATATAAAAACAAAACATAATAATTACACATGAAATCTTTCAGAATAGGAGGCATACACCCTGCAGAAAATAAACTCTCTGCCGGTTCAAGCATCCAACAGGCTGATATCCCCTCAACAGTCACCATCCCTTTGGCACATTACATAGGTGCCCCAAGCGAAGCTATGGTCAAACGTGGAGATATGGTGAAAGTCGGACAACAAATCGGCGCTGCTAACGGCTTTATTTCTGCCAATGTACATGCTTCCGTATCGGGAAAAGTGCGCAAAATTGATGTGCAATTAGATGCTTCCGGCTATAGACGCCCTGCCGTGTTTATTGAAGTGGAAGGCGATGAATGGATGGAAGGTATCGATACTTCCCCCGATATCGTGCGCGGATGCAATCTTAGCAAGGATGAAATTATCCAAAAAATTAAAGATGCCGGTATAGTCGGATTAGGTGGTGCTACCTTTCCTGCTCACGTGAAACTGATGCCGCCACCAGGCAAAAAAGCCGAAGTGCTTATTATCAACGGCGTTGAATGTGAGCCTTACCTTACTTGCGACCACCAACTGATGTTGGAACATGGTGAGGAAATCCTGATTGGTGTCTCCATCATGATGAAAGCTTTGGAGGTTCAGAAAGCCATCATCGGCATTGAAAACAATAAGCCCGATGCTATCAAACATCTGAAAAAACTTTCTAAAAACTTCCTCGGCATCACCGTTGAATCCTTGAAAGTACAATATCCACAAGGGGGTGAGAAGCAATTGATTGATGCCCTTATTCGCAGACAAGTGCCCAGCGGTAAAATTCCCATTGAAGTAGGTGCGGTTGTATTCAACGTAGCTACTACATTTGCTATTTATGAGGCAGTGCAAAAAAACAAACCCATGGTTGACAGGGTGTTAACCATCACTGGAAAGGATGCTCCACAAGCTGCTAACTATCGGGTGCGATTGGGTACTCATTTAGCACATGTGGTAGCGCAAGCCGGCGGAGTACCCGAAGGAACCGGTAAAATTATAGGGGGTGGTCCTATGATGGGGCGTTCTTTAATGAACTTGGATGTGCCTATGGCCAAAGGAAGTGCAGGTGTTTTGTTTATGCGCGATGAAGAATCCATCCGTCAACCTGTACAAAATTGTATACGCTGTGCCAAGTGTGTAAGCGTTTGCCCCATGGGCTTAGAGCCTTATTTGCTAATGGCCTATAGCGAAAGAAATATGTGGGATGAAATGGAAGGCAATAGGGTGATGGACTGCATAGAATGTGGTAGTTGCAATTATACCTGCCCCTCACACCGTCCGCTTTTAGACTACATACGTTTTGGAAAATCCACTGTCGGCAATATCATCCGCAATAGAAATCAAAATTAGCATATGGAAAAATTGATTATATCACCGGCGCCGCACATACATGGTGGCGATTCTATAGGAAAAAACATGCGCGGCGTTATCATCGCTTTGATACCTGCCTTGTTGGCATCCTTTTATTTTTTCGGGTTAGGGGCATTGATTGTCACACTTACATCCGTAATAGCTTGTGTATTATTTGAATACCTTATACAGCGATTTATTCTTAAAGGTAATATTACTATTTTTGATGGATCTGCTGCATTGACGGGTTTATTATTGGCCTTTAACCTACCTTCCAATTTACCTATATGGATGATAATCATTGGTGCTTTGGTGGCTATAGGTGTTGCCAAAATGAGCTTTGGCGGCATAGGCAATAATCCTTTTAATCCTGCATTGGTAGGTAGGGTGTTTTTGCTAATTTCATTTCCGGTGGCTATGACAACCTGGCCAGAAGTACAACCCTTGTCCTTATCGTATTTAGATGCTAATACCGGAGCTACCGTCCTTTCCATAATAAAAGAAGGTGGTGTCTCCGAACTTTCCAAGATGGATATGTTGATGGGAAAAATGGGTGGTTCATTGGGAGAAATTTCGGCTATAGCCTTGCTGATAGGCTTGGTTTATATGCTAATCCGTAAAATCATTACTTGGCATATTCCTGTAAGTATATTTTTAACAGTCATCGTATTCAGTGGCATTATGCACGGCATTGCCCCTGAAACCTATATGTCACCACTAACGCACCTACTCACCGGCGGGTTGATGTTGGGTGCTATTTTTATGGCGACCGATTATGTAACTTCCCCGATGACGCCTAAAGGTATGTGGATTTTTGGGGTAGGCATAGGGATAATCACTGTCGTGATAAGGACTTGGGGTGCTTACCCTGAAGGCGTGTCATTCGCCATCCTCATCATGAACGGCTTTACGCCCTTGATTAATTTTTATGTAAAGCCTAAGCGATTTGGAGAAAAAGTGCAAGATTGATAAAAAAGTAAAGACGCATGGCCATGCGTCTCAACGAAATAACAGTAAAGACGTACTGCTGTGCGTCTCAACAATATA
>CAYPYZ010000074.1:0-8909 GCA_964414805.1 uncultured Paludibacter sp. | reverse complement strand
CCCAGCAGCAGGCCATGTTTATCGCCTGGTTCTTTATGGTGATATTCATTATACTCAGCGGGCTTTTCACCCCAGTGGAAAGCATGCCTGACTGGGCGCAGCTAATCAATATATTCAATCCCATTACCTATTTAATACGGTTTATGCGGCAGCTCATGCTCAAAGGCTCTGGCTTAATGGATGTGTGGCGCGACGTGCTGAGTATTGGTATTTATGCTATTTCGATATTGCTGCTGGCAACTATGCGCTATAGAAAAACGAGTTAGGGGAGGGGAGGCGATAGTGACTGAGGTTTCATGCTGATTTTGGAAATTGTGGTTGTAATTTGAGATATATCTTTTCGGATATGAGAAGGTTGTTGCACAGAGTTTCACAGAGAAGGCACAGAATTTCACAAAGAAGGCACAGAGTTTCACAAAGAAGGCACAGAGTTTCACGGAGTAAAAAATTAGATAGTATGAATGAAAAACACCGGAATTTGAATTGAAAAACTGAATATTTCTGTTGTTTAGCTGTTTTTCAGCTTTCTGTATTATTTTTCAAGCGTATCCAGGAGTTGCTATCATTGAACTAATTAGATGTTTTTTTTACTGCGTTTAATCGAAATAATTTTCTAAGTTTGTTGGGGGAATTAAAACACCAACATAATGAGAAGGCCGGTAAATATATTAGTTGTTGATAACCAAAATATTATGCGGGGGATGTGCGAAGTGTTGGGTGTATATTCTCGTTGCCAGTAATTTGAAAAAGAGCGTATGATTACATTAAAAGCATTATCAAGAACTGACATTTTTCCATTCTACAATTGGATTAATGATGATGATGTGATTAAATATTCTTTATCTCTGTTTAGAAGAATTAATACTGAAAAGGAAATTGAAAAATGGTATTCAGAGTTGATTAGAGATAAAAAAGATATTACACTGGGAATATTTTTAGATTCGACAAATGAATTAATTAGATATGGTGGAATTTGCGACATATCAGAGACAAATAAATCTGGCGAATATTACATTTTCATTGGCGAAAAAAGATTTTGGGGAAAAGGAATCGGAACAAAAGTTACTGAACAAATTTTAAAAATAGGGTTTAACGACTATAAATTAAACCGAATAATGCTAACAGTATTTGAACCTAATATTGGTGGACTAAAAGCATATAAAAAGTCTGGATTCAAAATTGAAGGACGATTAAGAGAAACATCTTTTCGAGACAATGAGTTTCACGATAAATTGATTATGTCAATATTGAAATCAGAATGGAAAGAAAAACTACTGGCAACAAAAAATTTAGTGCATTTGACAGATAGTGCTGATTATGAAAACATTAGCGATAAATAAAATTAGTCGTAATTTGAAAATGAAGTGTTTCAAAATGCCAAACGCCCCATATACTAACCGTTGTAAACCATATTAAAAAGACACTGCAAACTATGAAACTGATTGAAAAAATTGCATACATATCTTTCTGGATTAATATTTTCTTTGTGATTTTTGTCTATGTAGGAATGCCTATATTGTTTATTAATGTCCCTGATTTTTTTGAGACTTGGACGGCTAATAAGGGTCGTAATCCATTAAATACGACATTTTCGATTTTGAGCTTAGCTGTTTTTTTCCATTGGGGGTATTGTATTTGGTTTTTGTTTAAATATGACAGATACTCAAAATCAATATTTCCATTATTCTTTTTAAACGCGATTTATGCACCGATATATTATTATAGAGTAAAAATTAAAAAGAGACCTTTAAGAAATAAGATTATTAAGCCCAAAGAGATTGAGACGGATACTGAAGACCAAAGTATAAGTGAAGATGAATTCATTAAATTAAACCGAGAGAATATTATAGGATTACTCAAATTATGGAGTTCTAAGGAAGAACAACTTGAATATCAGAAATCTTTTCCTATTGCTCAAGTATCTTCGGAACTATTTGAACAATGGGATGATTTTTATACTGCAGATTCTGAAGTGCTTTCAGAGGCATTTAATGAACATGAACTTGATCTATTGAATAAGTTTGATTCGGAATTGACTGATATTGGAGAAAAACTTAAGGGAGAAACTCCACAGATTGAAGAGTTTATTAAGACTTCAGAATGGCAAAAAATGAACTTATTAGCACAGAAGATTTTAATTGATTTGAAATGACCAAAATACGGTTGGCAACAATAAATATAGGTCATTTGGCGGATAGTGCTAAATTTGAACATGAGTACATTTAATAAAACATATAGCGGTTTGATAGGATAGAGCTTTGAAATGCCAAACGCTCCATATACTCACCGTTGTTGCTTCATGCCAAGAACCCTACTGCCAAGAATAAAAAGCTATTTTATAATCAGGAACAAAACGTGTACATTTGGAAAGTTTTTAATGTTAATGTGGTCGAATTTGACCACTTTGGAAAGTGTTGATTATGAGTAAAATGAAGGCAATTGATATAAAAAATGCTATTATTTCAATAACAAAAATCGAGGAAGAAGATTATATCTGTCTAACTGATATGGCAAAAGCCAAAGAAGGTGATAGTAGAGCCGCTGATGTGATTAAAAACTGGATTAGAACGCGGACTACGATTGAGTTTTTGGGAACTTGGGAAACAATGTATAATCCAAATTTTAAAGTTGCCGAATTTGACCACTTTAAAATGGAGGCGGGATTACCAACTTTTGTATTAAGTCCAAAACAATGGACTGAAAAAACTGGAGCAGTTGGGATAATTTCAAAATCAGGCCGATATGGTGGAACTTATGCACATAGAGATATCGCATTTGAATTTGGAGCAGCAATTAGTGCGACTTTCAAACTTTATCTAATTAAAGAATATCAGCGATATAAAGAAATTGAAAGTAACCAATACAATTTAGAGTGGAATGTAAAGCGTCTTTTAAGTAAAGCCAATTATCATATTCAAACAGATGCCGTTCAAAAACACATTCTACCAGAGAAAAATTACACAAAGGATAAAGAATGGATGATTTACGCAGAAGAAGCTGATTTATTAAATGTTGCTTTATTTAATTGTACGGCAAAAGATTGGCGGGAGTTAAATCCTGAACAAGGTAAAAAGGACTTGAATATACGAGATTTTGCTAGTATTAATGAATTAGCAGTTCTTTCTAATGCCGAGAGTCTTAATGCAGAATTGATTAAGAAAGGAATTGAGAAAGCAGACAGATTCATTCAATTACGAGAAATGGCTGTTTATCAATTGGAAATATTAGATAAGAAAAATGCAATGAAAGCAATGAAAAAATTTGCTGATGATATTTATATTGAACAACAAAGGAAACTGAACAAATAAAACATGAAAGCACAACAATGTATATAAAAAATAGGCGAAACAGTCGTGAAATCAAGGCTTTTGGCTCGCATCAAACTTTGTGCTTAACCGAAAATTTCGTGTTTCGTAATCGCCTACTTTTCATACACCAACCTTACATACAAGCTAAAAAAATATAGATACCAATAGAAAACATACCTGAACTCAACCTTAAGGACAAAAAAGAAAGTCCGGATTTATTTGTTACGATTTTAAAATGACCACAGCAAAATGCGAAAAATATTGCAAAGAGGTCTCGTCAGAATACTTGGCGAGATCGTTTATCTTTATAGTAATAGCGAATGGCGTATATTAACGACTCCTGACCTATTGTGAACTCCAATGTCGCCGATTATCACGAAAGTAGAACACAAGTGTCTTGCAGGACAAGAAAAAACACAATCGTTAGTTAACGCCCCCGGTGAGCCTGTCTGCCGAGCCTGCCTGAGCAGACAGACCAGGTAGGCTTGTCGAACCGCTCCTTCAAATCCAACTATCCCAAACCCACACCACTTCCTATCACCAATTCATCACCTCCCGAAAGCTTTCGGGGTTCAACCTTCACCTCGATAAAATCCGTGTAATCCCTTTAATCCGTGGATAAAAAATATTATCGTCAGTCAAGACCTGTGAACTTTTGCTATCTGCGACAATTGTATTATTCGAACGAAAACTGCTAACAAGCTGAATGCCTGCTGATGGGGCAGGAGATTAGAATACGAGATATCTTTTAGACATAAGTTAAATCGGATTGAATCTTCTGAAAATATTTTTCTTTGATGCCATTTCGTGAAACTAAATCTACTTTAAAGCCGATGATTTTCTCAAGCTCTTCGGCTAAGTCAATAAACCTGATGCCTATTTTGTCATTAAATTCAACAAGTAAATCCAGGTCGCTTTGCTCGCCCTGCTCTTTTCTGGCATAAGAACCAAATATGGCTAAAGACTTAATAGGATAGGCTGAAAACAATTGTTGTTTATGTTTTCCCAGGGTCTGTTCCGAAATAAGTTGCGCAATTTATAGGCAGTTATTTTGTTCGCCAACTAGGCAAAAAACGCAGACATAGCATCGCTATGGCGAGTATTTTTAACGCAGTTGGCGGGCAAAAGAACAATTAGAAATGTGTAAGTTATTTCGGAACAGTCCCTTAGTGTCATTTCTATTTCTTTAAGCGTTTTCATGATTCAAAGGTAAGATTTTTTATTAATCGGTTTTCTATGTTTGAATTTATCTCATACCCAGTATTGTCCATTCGCCAACGTTATGCAGCATATTATTGAATAATCAGTCTTTTTATTCCAGAACTATTGTCTTCATTTGAAATCTTAATCAAGTAAATGCCCGGCTGAATTTGTTTGACATTATACTCAAATGAGTTTGTGTGTGCGAACTCTTTTTGGTCAATTATTTGTCCACGTAAATTAAATAATTCAAGTTTAATATTGGAATAATTTGACTGTAGTATCACGCTTAATAATGAGTTTGCCGGATTTGGAGAAACATTGAACGGAAGCTTGTTTCCATGTTCTTGAATAGAAGATCCCAAGTCAATTGCATACAAGGTGATATCATCTATCATCCAACCGTCCTTGTTTTCCTGAATGCTGTCTGAGATAAAATTAAACCTTAAAACAATGGTATCGCCAATTGATTCCCTGGATTTTATCCTAATCTCGTGCCAGGCGAACCATGTTGACTGCCAGTCCTTTGAGTTGCCCGAAAACCCATGCTCTCCATTAAATAATGTATCAGTATCTCGGTAGAAATTTTCGTTTTCTACTCCGGCACTTGGCTCATAAACGGTGTCGTTAATGATATTCATCCAAGTATTCCTGTTATCGTATGAAATCGTTATAAAGCCGCCGTCTTTTAGGGAGTCGGTGTCATATTTATGCTTTATACCGACGAATATATTCCATGGATAATGGTCGGTGTAATTAAAGTTTCCTATCAACAAATCAAAATAGGAATGATTATTTGTTGAATAAGGATTGATAGTATCGGTAACAATTGCATTTTTCGCAGAGTATGCGCTATCAAAAAAGGCCTTGGACGGTACTCCAATTTGCCATAAATTTTGAGCAGAAGTGTCGAGTTCGATGTAAGGATAAATGTTTTCAAAAGTTATTGTTTCCGTAAACAAAGTATCACCCCAATCTCTTGTTTGGCCAACTATCATTGTTGAAATGAAACTTAGCAGAATTAACGTTAATGTTTTCATGGTAAGTCAATTTTATCGTTCATGTTCAGTGGCATAGCTACATTTTTTATCAGACCTTAAAGGTAGAGCTATTTTTGAGGTTTTTTTATCACAGGTCATTTTTTTTTGAATTACACCAAGATACTTAGCGTATGCAAACCCAAACTTCATATTTTTTATAAGACAAAATCCCGGCAGAAACACTATTCATCGTATCTCTACCGGGATTTATCAAAATAATCTAATTACAATATTATTGTATCACCAATTTCTCTACAACAACACCTTTTGAAGTTGAGAGCTTGATAAAATACACGCCGGATTCTAAAGTAGTTACGTCCAGCTTTATTTCCTTTTTGTTTAAACTAGATTGTTTCAGGACGAGTTTGCCGGCATTATCCATTACACTTAGTTCGCTAATAATGGCGTTATTACCAGTAATAGTAAGCTCATCTGAAGTGGGATTTGGATACATACGCAGATCAACGGCATCATAAGCGTATTGGCTGTTTCCGGTATAAGTTAAGGTGTCGTATTTGTAATTAAAATCACAAACATAAACCAGGTTACCACCATCATCCGTTGCTTGCCAATGATAAAGTGTTGGCATATTATTCATTTCTACAAGGTCTTTGGTTTGAAACTCTGGATGCACGGGCATATACAGTTGATCAGAAGTATAGTCTAAATTGTATTCATAATCTTTTATATCTGTTACCGTAGTGCCGCTTAAATGTTTCCATTTTATGCAATTCCCGTTCTCATCATAGGTAAATAACTCGGTTCCGGATACAGTCCATGAGGCACCATCATAAAACGATTGTTTAGAGTTATTCAGCGTGCCATCCGGATTATATTGGTAATCAATTTTCCACGAATCTTCCATCACGCCCGAATTAAATTCGTCCTGACCTACTTCCAGAATTACTTGTCCGGCATCATTATAGGTTAATGTGCCGAGCTGCCATAATTCTGTACCGCCAAAATACATTTCCCAGTGTGTTTGCTGATTATTTGCATTATAATAATAATGGTAAACGCCGCCTAAAGTAAATTCGTCCGTCCCAAAACTATTGTAATTTGTGCGTGTTAAACGATTGCCGTTTTCATCATAGGTAAAATCGATATACGAAACATATTTCCAGATATTACCTAAAACCTGATAGTAATCGACCCTCACGATATTGTTGGCCGAATCATAGCTTAAAGAATCAATCAATTGTTCGCCGTCTACAGTCTTTGTATAAACAGCCTTTAGCAACACATCATCATTGTAAGAAAACTGTTCGAATTCCAAGTCGTCAGAAGAACGAATCTCTGCAAGTTTAAAACTTAAATCGCGATTAAATCCCTGAGAAAAGCCTGCAACAGCCAAGGAAACGGAGAGAAGTAAAAGTAAAATTCTTTTCATAATAATTTGGTTAAAATAAAGATTATTGAATAATTTATTACGTGTTAAAGGTACGCTATTTTTCCTTTAGTATTGATGGAAGAAGTGTTTTGTCCTGAAATGTGTTTATAGGTTTACGAGTTGACGAGTTGACGGGTTCACGAGTTTACAGGTTTATGAGTTGACGGGTTTACGAGTTTACGGGTTTACCTGTTTACGTAACGAAGCACCAGGTGATCGAGCGTTGGTTGCTGAGCCTGTCGAAGTAAGCCGAGAGCACCGAAGTGTTAACGGGTTCACTAGTTAACTGGTTTTCAAATCCTTGAATCCTTGAATCTTCGAATCTTTGAATCTTCAAATCTCAAATCTTTCAAATCCTCAAATCCTAACTTAAAGTTTTCAATCCGGATTCGACCGTGAACTCAGCTTGAATACCAGTCCGCCGGCAAAGCCAAACTGGATAATAGGCGAGTAGGTGCTAATACCGGCATCAACGCCACTGCCACTGCTCCACCAGAGGTTGGCTCCCACGTCAATCACCGGAAAATTCAGGTTGGCCTGTGCCCGAAGTCCAACTACCCGGCTGAAAAAGTAAGTCATTCCAGCATTAATCCCAACAGCAAATTTTGTAACATTATTGAAATCAGCTGCTTTAGATGCATAGTTTACTGCGCCAATCTTAACTCCACCAAACAAGTCAAAACTTTCAGAAAGTGGCAGAATCCTGTTTGTCCCTATCAAAAAATAATTGATCGAGGCTATCGAATTGATGTCAATATTGGATGCCACCGACTGCACTACAATTCGTGAATCCTGATAGGTATAAGTGAATTCTACCTCATAAACAGGACTTATTTGATAAGCTATACTGCCTCCAAAAGTATGACCGTCGTATATTTTTCCACTGCCGCCATAAATTGGGAACTTATCACCAAACGTGTAGCCACTATGCGCAAATATTTTAATATTCTGGCTGTATGCGCTCAGTGAGGCGATTATCAATGCGATCAAGAGAAGTTGTCTTTTCATATTGTAAGATTATTACTAGCGTGGTCTAGTTCGTATGATTTTTATTTCCAGTGTTCCCGGCAAGGTATTTACCAACTATAATAGCTATTATTATAGCCACGTAAAGCTGGCCGATGATGGCGATGAGGTACGACAAAGTCTGGGTTTCGCTACGGATAGGCGTAATATCGCCGTAACCCACGGTGGCCATGGTTATAAAACTAAAGTATAAAAAATCTACCAGCCCGGGTTTAACTATTGATTCAGGGAAATGATAAGCATGGGGGTAATGCAGGTAAAACAAGTTGGAAAGGTTTCCGGCCAAAATGCCAAACAAGAGGTATATGATGATAACCACGATAATAACATCGGAATTTACCGTGGGCGACCTGCTAACAAAGCGCAGCAGGGACCATATAACGAAGCTAAAAAACAATACCAATAATATCAATTTTATCTCATGATAAAATTTGAATAAGAAACCTACAGGCCCCAGCCAAATGATGATGATAAGCGCTACAACAGCAATATAGCGTGCGAGCTTGTTCCTTGATTTGATGTTGGTAGCAGCTACCATGCTCTGGATAAACAAGAAGCTCATTGCGGTAAAAAACAATAACTCAGCAGCGAAATTATCACCCGAAAAGGCTGGAATAATCAATGCCATTAGGCACGCAATCAGCAGATATATAAATCGGTTTTTCTGAATCAGGCTTTTTAAATGGTATCTTATTCCATGGCTCATTAAAAGGGTTCTTTTTTATCGCTCAAGCTTTAGTATTGATTTTCATTCTTATTCCCAGCCGCCGCCAAGTGCTTTAAAAAGTTTTACGTAAGCACTTAGAAGCCCTTGTTTGGATTGCGAAAGCGTCAATTCGGTTGAGAATAATATACGATCGCTGTCGAGCAGTTCGAGGTAGCTTGTTACACCGCCATTGTACCTGTCTCGCGAAAGCATCGCAGCATTTCGGGCGGCATCAAGTT
>CAYPYZ010000073.1:0-8922 GCA_964414805.1 uncultured Paludibacter sp. | reverse complement strand
AGCGTTAGCATCACGATTGATATTGACTTGTCGGGCGAATTCAGCATTAGAAGCCCAATTTTCATAAAGGGAATGACTGGAATAAAAATGTCTGTTATACTTATTGGCAATGCTTTGCCACCAAGGTGCCAACACCGTATAATCCTGTGCAGCAGAGCCTCCACCTGCAACGGTTGGCCAATAAAGTTGTGGAGAAATATAATCGATAGTACCTTGACTTAACCAAGCCAAAGCATCACAATAGATACCATTGTAGTTATCTGCACCGTTAATGCCCGAAGGCAATGTAACACCATATTTATTAGCTGCAGCAGTGCTTGTCGACCATATACCACGTGGTGAAATACCGAAGCGAATACCTGGATTTGCATTTTGAATAGCTTGATAAACTGCTTCGACGGTTTTATTCACATTATCCCGTCTCCAATCTGCCCGTGTCAAACCTTGTGGGTTATACGCTTGATAGCTGGCAGCATCTTGATTTCCAGAAGTAACGGAAGCAACATAAAAATAATCATCCCAAACAATTCCATCAATTTTAGGATAGTTTTGAACCACCTCTTGGGTAAGCGCAGCAATATAGCTACGTACGGCGGGAACACCCGGATCTAACATTTTACCATCATTTCCAAAATCGAGAAACCAATCAGGATGATCTTGACGTAATTTATCACCGGCACCGGTATAGTTTGTAGCACTACTGGTATATCTATAAGGATTCATCCATCCATGCAGCTCCATACCTCTTTTATGAGCTTCCTCAATAGCAAAAGCTAATGGATCATAATCGGGGTTTCTACCCCTTGTTCCGGTTAAATAAGCTGACCAAGGAGCTAAAGTTGATGAGTATAACGCATCACCCATAGGGCGGATTTGCAGGAAAACCACATTAAAATTAGCAGTTTGTAGTTTATCTAAAATGTTTTTTAATTCAGTTTTTTGTTGTTCAATTTGGGCATAATTTCCGGGAACAGAAATTTTTGTCTTTGGCCAATCCAAATTAAAAGCTGTTGTAAGCCATGTAGCACGAACTTCACGTGCAGGTTCAGCAGCATTCATAAACAAGACAGACAAACAGATAGCAATAATTGTAGTATAGAAAAATCTCATGATAATAAAGTTCTTAGTGATAATACGTATTAAACAAATGATATTAATTTTGGTCGGCAAATCTAAGCAAAAATTATGGTACAATAAGTTTAATTGATAAGTTTTTACACATTTTAATGAAGTTTTTTCAAAAAAATAGCAGAGACATCTTTTGCAATACCTCTGCTATTCCATTGAGATTACACTATGTGGGAGTTTGATATTTTATAATAATCTCATCTCATAAGGATTAGAGAGATTTATCATAAAACTCAAAAACCTACATTATTGTTTAATAATCTTTGAAACTTTCACCTGTTTATCTTTTTCAACTTGAATAAAATAAACGCCGGCAGTCAATTTTTCAGTATTGATATATTCAAGACTTGAACCAATACGTTGGCTATAAACCACGGTACCAGTTAAGTCTGTTACTTGCAACAATGCATTTTCTGCACCTGATATACTGAAATACTCACTTACGGGATTCGGGAAAATTTTAATTTCAGCAGCATCATTCATTACTATCTCATCGCCTGTAACACTTGATGTAAGTGTAAAGCACTCATTAGTAACCACATTATTGCTACCATCTCTTACAGTGAAATTAATAGTATTTCCATCAACTTCACCCATTACCCATCTTTGGTTATTGCCATCACTTGGTCTCAAGCCACCCAATTGCCAGTGCATAGTACCTGCACCTTCAACTGGAGCGGCTGTACGAGTATAGTTAGATGGTGTCCATGTACCACCTTTCACTTGTACACGTCTGAAAGTATGACCGTGTCCACAGAAGGAGATATTCACTCCATATTCATCCAGCACAGGTCCTAAGGTTGCCATAGAACCCGGAGTAAAGTTCGTGTTAGGAATTTCATAGTGGATATCAATCACTTTCCAAGTAAGATTTTTATGATTTTCAAGCACTTCTCTCAACCATTTTACTTGTTCATTTTGACGTTGTGGTGCTGAATAGCCTTGACCTTTAGATTCCCAATCTAATGTTATTACCAACATATTACCATATACGGCATAATAACTTCCATCACCTACAATATCGATATTGTATTTAGTAGATGGTTCAATTTGTGGATGGCCATTGAGGAACTTAATATATTCAGCATTGACAGTACCCATGTACTCATGATTTCCATAACCTGATACCATATCAATATTGGCAAAAACAGGGCGATCATCAAAAATTGAAGAATAATGTGAATGATAATCCCAGCGGCTATCATTATCCACTATATCGCCTACGTTTAGACTAAAGAATGGCTTGGTTTCCAAATTACTCAAGGTTTGAGCAGCAGCCAACCAATGCGTTTTATCTCCTGCACCGGTCGCTTGGTAGTCACCGAAAGCACTAAAAGTAAACTTGCTTGTATTGGAAGTGGTAGTAAACTCTCTGGTTGGTGTCCAGTTAGTTCCATCACCTACCTTATAAATATATTCAGTTGCGGGTTGTAGACCGGTCACTGTAACCTTACTTCCTTTCACTATACCGCTACTTGCTACTGCATCAAATTCTAAGATTTTTGTAATACCTGTGTGTTCTACAAAAGCAGATTCTCCATCAGATTTTTTAGCTATTTTCATGATGGATGGTTCTAAGGCCGTAGCCGGATTAGCCATCCAAACAATAGTTTTAGAAGTAGATGGATCAACTGTAGTACCTGATCTAATTGCAGATGGAACGGCTGTTAGTTTTGGCTCAAGTACACGAACGATATGCGTATAGGAATACTTACCATCTTTTGCTGCATATACATTTACCCCTGCAACCGCTGATGTGAAGTTCACCGTAGCTACACCATTGGCACCGGTTGTACCTTGCGCAGAACCACCATATACTGTTGCACCTGTCACCGGATTATCATTCAAATCAGTTACTAAAATTTCACCCGGAACGCCCATAATACGCTTTAAAGCTTTGATATTATAGTGTGCTTTTACAGGTCTACTGAAAGCTGAGAATAATGTAAATGATGTATTGTAATCATCAGCAAAAGTTACAGTTGAAAGCACAGGTGACACCCTAAGTACATCATCAGGATTACTATTCTTTGAAATATCTACTTTAATAGTAGCTAAATTTTCTGTCTGTGCTACTGTATGATCATTCTCTATATTAATAGTTAATTGATGATTAGCGGGATTATAAGTAAATTCTCCATTGGTAACAGAACTTCCAAAGCTTACACCAGTAGTTGCATTCACAGATGCAAATTGATTTAATTCAATGGTAATATCCAATGCTTTAATATCGGTAGAATTATTGGTATTAATTTTCATTTCAAATTGATTACCTACCAATGCCTCTGCATCCGGAACTAAGGAAATAGTTGTGGTAACAGCCTCAGGGTCATTCACATTAAAAGTAGCTGATTGCGTTTGTATATTACCAAACTTATCTTCAACGTGGAATACAACAGTGTGGGTTCCATTGCGTAAATTCAAGCCTGTAAGACTTGCTGTAGTTTCGTTAGCAGTAAAACCTGCATTGCCGGCTTTATAAATTACACCATTTACTGTAAATAAAGCACTTGCCACATTGATGCCACTTAAGTTATCACTATAGGTAGCTGAAAAATCAACATTCCCGGTTGTAAAGTTCGCATTCGCTAAGTTAACATTATTACCTTTCAAGGAATTGATGCTTGGTTTGGTAATATCTTCTGAAGCAGTAGTTACACGTACATTATCAATAATAAAGTAACCCTTAGTCAATTGTCTGCCTCCAGTTCCTGATTTTTCTTGTAATAAACGGAACACACCATAGGAAGGAGTTGTAGATTGCGGAGGTCCTAATTTCTTATTAGCAGCTTCTGCCGGAAATGTAAACTCATGATATTTCCACCCTTCCCAGTTGATATTGGCATAAGAAGGCTCATTACCAAAAGCAGCGTTCACGGACGATCCTGAACCTGCTGCTCCCGGAGGAGAAAATAGCTGTAAACGGAACCATATATTATTTCGACATTCTGGTGAAGCATAAATCCACATACCAATTGTACGTGGATTGGGTGCTGCGGGAATCTCGAAAGCATTAGCCGGTGGCGAATAAAGAGATGCCAAAGTGGTGTTCTCCTCAGCTGCTGTAAAGTCCCAATTGAGTTTAACGGCATACCTACCAAAACGAACTGGATCACCTTTCTCTGCATCCATCAATTCCACACTATTTTTCTCACCTCTGTTGATGGTGTTGGTTGTCCAACCAGCAATAGAACCTTCCTCAAAGTCCATAATTAATAGAGCATTGGGGTCTATTCCCGGACCTGAAGTTGGCTGTGCCTGCAATGTTGAGACAGCGATGCCAACAAATAGCAAAGCAAATAACAAAAAGAATTTTTGAATTGACTTCATAATTTTTAAAATTAAAATATTAATAAGTAATTGAAATATATTGTTTTTTAATACATCAAAAGATTTATCTAATAATTATTTTCTTAGTTGTAATTTCGTTATTTACATCTTTAATCATTACTAAATAAACACCTTGTAGTCCGGCTATTGGCAATTCATTAACTCCAATAGTAGATTTAATAAGTTGTCCGGTCATACTATACAAATCAATATGCATGGCTTCCATACCTTTTACATGCATCATACTACCATTTATTAGAATTTGTACAATCGATTCTCCCTTGATATCTTCTATGTCAGTAATTACAGCATCATACATATAATGCGCTGCACCCTGGAATGGCATCAACACCCACATATATGCCTTATCATTGGCTACATGCGTTAATACCGTAGTACGGTAAGAGGTGTTACGGGTTGCACCCAAACCATTTGCAGGATAAAAGCCCTTGCGTGTGGCGGAGGCAAGACCACCGGTTACATCCAATAAAGTAGCGGAACCTTCTGCTAAAGTAGCTTCAGTCTTGTTTTGATAATCTGCAACTACAGCATACTCCTTGTTTCCAAAGGTGAAGAAATGAGTGTCAGTTCCATGAGGAGCATTCACCAAATCTGCACCTAAATCCTCCTGCCATACACCACTGGCATTGAAGCGTGCAGGACGAACATCCTTACCCGATACCCAGAAACTACCATCAGCATTCTCATGAACACCAACTACGGCTAATTCTCCAACACTGTAAGCTGCACCACCCTTAGTAAGATTGATAACAGTTGCTGAGGTGGCAATATTACCATTAGTTACCTTATAGTAATATACCTTATCACCAAAGCCAAACCATACCTTACCATTGGTCAGATCACCACTGGCCTCCATCTTATCACCTGCTCTAACGTCGGCGTGAGATGTATTGTTATCCAACCACTTGGTAGCAACTGCATTATCATTCTCCCATTTGTAGATAACAAGGGGAGATGTACCTGCCGCAGCTAAGTTACAAGCGATTACCTTACCACCTATAACGGCAATAGAGCTGATGAAATAAGTACCCGTATTACATGCGGCTGTATTCAATTCACCTACCTTAGCTCCTGTATAAGCATTCACAATATAAATCTTATTGTCTGCATTATCTGTGCGATGCACAACATACAACTTACCATCATGGAAGGCCATATCTTGCGTGACCTGTGATCCATTGGTGATCCAATTGGCTGTCTTACCCGAAATTTGTGAGTAATTCCAAACCTCATTAAAACTAATATTATAATTATATGTAGTTTGTGCTGAAGCCGAACCACTTAATGCAACTGTCTTATTAGCTGCACCAGCAGCCGAAGCTGTCAAAGTAGCATTGTGTGAACCTGCTGCTGTAGGCTTGTAAGTCACCGTAACCGGACCACCCGATGCATTCAGACTTGCAGGAGATATGCTAAATTGGGAAGCATTAGTACCACTCAAACTTAAAGATACACTACCACTAATATTGGCACCTGCCACAGTTATTGTTTTGGCTTGAGAAGCATTTGGCGTCGCACTAAAACTCAAAGACGATTGGGATACGGTCAACACAGGATCCGGATCAGGCTCAGGTGTTCCACCCGGATTAGGCGCTTGAGGATTTCGTGTAGGAGCAGTACCATGTCGATAATACGCTACTCCTTGATTATGTACCAACACCCACATTTCCACACCATCGGCACCATTCACTTGGGTTGCTGTGCTGGTTGAAAAAGTTGTATTACGCGTACTGCCTAAACCATTGGCCGGAAATTCACCTATTTTTCTGGCGGCTGCCCATCCACTTGTAGCTTCCATAACGGTAAATTTACCTTCCGTAAGTGTAGTAGCACCCGGAGCGTAAGTAGTTGCTACGCCATAATCTATTCCTTTAAATGAAAAGGCTTTAAACATATTTCCATGCACTACACTATTAAGTGCAGCAGCACTTAAAGTGGTATTGTAGGTACCATTAGCTTTAAAATGCGTTGGATATTGTTGAGAACCGATAATCCAAAAATCACCGGCAGTATTGGCCTGTACACGTGGCGATAGTCCAAAGTCTAATCCTTGACCGTTCGACCCAAGCGGTTTAATAACCGTGGGAGTAGTATTGGCAACGCCATTGGTAACCTTATAGCTAATTAAGCGCATATGTCCATCCGTATGTTTGGAAGCAAAATACAAGGTGCCATTATCCACTGTCCCCGTCATATTAATACAATCACCAATACGAGCTATGCCTGCACCATAGTTAGAAGTGCTTAATAAAACACGCGGATGTGCATTATCATTATCCCATACATAGACCTTAAAAGGAGGATTATCCGTTGCAAGGTTGCAAGCAATCAATTTACCTCCCACAACCTGGCAGTCAATCAAAGCAATAGCACCCCCGGAAATTCCTTGTGTACTTAAATCACCAAGTTTATTACCGGTTTGGGCATTCACCACAGTGATTTTATTACCTTCCGACACCACATAGAGTTTTCCATCATGATGATCTAAATTACGTATTTTAGTAAAATCAGTAGCCCAATCTTTTTTATTCCCCGATTTTTCACTAAAGTTCCATACTTGCGTGAATGGCATGGGTGGGACTTCGGAAGAGTTCACGATAAAGATACAATTCGATACAGAGCGCTCAGTGCCATCACTTGGGGTATTCACCATTTTACCTTTTTCAGCCACATACATAGTTGAAGATCCACCTCCATCTAAATTAAATGCTGTCCAAGCACCTTCACTTTTCATCAACTCTGCTAATTGTTTGGTAGTTACTCCATTAGACACTCCACGTCCATCAACCACACACATGATGACAGTTTTATTGTCTTGGCTATACCCTATAGCAGTGCGAGGATGTAATTCGTTCCAAACATTGGCCGTTTCCACAACTCCATTTTTCAACATGATAGCACGGCTGTCACCACCTATCATCTGAAGAAGATTAGTAGCATTTCCTGAACTTAAAGACATATTTAAATTGATGTCTATAACCGCATTTACTGTCAAATTATTAAGTTGTGTAGCAGCTGCCCCGTGTCCGGATAATACAGCCTTTCCTTTTGGAATAGCCATACTTCCTTTACCTTTCTCTATGCTTAGGACTTTGGCTTTTAATGTTTTATTGGTTGTCCAAGAATAGCCTTCCTGCAATTCAATTAAAACTTCTGTACCGTGTTCATTGGTACGCGTACGTACACCATTAAGTTGGTTATACAGTACCATTTTATCAGCTTCACGCAAATGGTTTACTGTATGAATAGTCCAAGTAGACGAACCATGTTTGATATTCCCTGAGTAATTAAACTTATCGATAACTGGTTTTTTCAATGCATCAAAGGTGAAGACATTAGAATTTGAAGGGACTTTAGCAATTTGTCCATCCACCATACAACCACCGACAGGATATCCCACATAACCAGAAGTAGCGTAGAAGTCACCATTCACACCAGCAACAAACACATCACTTCCTTCATTAGATTTACGTTTGCCCACCCAAGAAGTTGGCTCCCCAGTATAGATGGAATCTCTACCAAGTCCTGCACGAATACTCACACGAGGATTAGATATATCAGCTTTGATAAAATAAACATCTAAACGTTTATTAGTAGCTGTTAGGCGATAAGAAATATATTGCGTACCAACCCCAACTTGCTTATTTTCTAAGGTTTGAACGGAATAATTAACACCATCTATCACCAATGCATTTACACTAAGCGATGTGTAAATAGCTATTAAAATTAAAGAGATAGTTCTCAAAAATGTTTTCATGCGTGATAAATTAATAAAAGCGCATCCCTATAATTGCAAATTATATTATTTAAAATTTTTTCAACTCTTGGATTATGATTATCTAATCACAATTTTTTGAGTTGTAATCTGATTATTGAGATCCTTCAACATAACGATATAAACACCTCTCAAATCATCAATGAATAATTCATTGACACCTACAGCAGATTTGATACGTTGTCCTGTCAAACTGTACAAATCAATATTGGCAAGCTCTGCCCCTCTGACTTGTAGTATGCCATTTCCAACTACAATCTGCATATTTGGAGAGTCCTTCATTTCCTCAACACCAACAGTTACTGCGTCATACATATAATGTGCAGCTCCTTGGTATGGCACTAACACCCACATATAAGCCTTATCATTGGCTACATGCGTTAATACCGTTGAACGGAAAGATTGGTTACGTGTTGCACCCAAGCCATTAGTAGGATATTTTCCTTTAGTGCTTGCTGAGGCAATACCACCTGTTACATCCACAAGGGTAGCAGCCCCTTCCGCAATAGTAGTGGCAGTTTTATTCAAATAATCAACTGCTACTGCATATTGTTTATCACCAAAAGTAAAGAAACTTGCATCAGAACCTTGGGCATTATTAAGCAAGCCTGAACCTAAATCCTCTTGCCATACACCACTTGCGTTGAAGCGTGCTGTGATTAAGTCCT
>CAYPYZ010000072.1:0-8995 GCA_964414805.1 uncultured Paludibacter sp. | reverse complement strand
GTATTATTTGTATTTATGTACTAATATACGTAATATTGTGATTTCATATAATCTATAAAAATATCTAAAATACGTAATGAGATTTGAACTGAAGAAATTTAAATTTTGGGTAGATCAAATTGCTCAAATCAATCGCCTCGTATTGCAACGTATGCAGGAAACACTCTTCTTGAAAAGTTAAAGTAAAAATACTATTAGAAGCTACTGTAGTGAGTTTGAGTAACTGCTTGTTGTACTTAAAAATACTGATGTGAATATGTTTAAACCTGACATCTTACCTGATAGGTATGCCACACATTTGTTATAGACAGAAACTGATATGGTTTTTATTCAAAAATTATTAGGTCATAAAGACGTACGGACTACTGAAATTTATGCCGAAGGTACGAATAAACGACTATCAAAGATTAAAAGTCCCTTGGAGAATTAGTGATTTCAAATTTGCTTATTACGTCTGTATGCTGACGTAAACCCTTGTTGAGTAAAGGCGTATATCAGTTTATCTCCGTAAGTTCATAATTGGTAATGCAATCGCTGCTTTTGTCTTGGCGTAATTGGTTTTTTTTGATAGATTAAATGGTTTTATCTATAAAATAAAAAACTATTATATTATTAAAGTTTCCATTTTAAAATTGTAACTTATTGATTATTATATAGTATAAAAGTTTTAATGTTTTTTAATATTGAAAATGTAAAAGATTATAGTACTTTTGTGCGGCTTATGGAAATTTTTAAAGAAAATATTATTCAAATAGCTGCAGCGCAGTTTCATCAAATGGGTATTCGCAATGTATCCATAGATGATGTTTGTGCTGAATTGCGTATTTCCAAAAAGACCTTTTATCAATATTTCCCTAAGAAAGAAGATTTAGTGGAGGCTGTGATTGTTTATGAAAAATTGCAGCAACGCGATAAAATGCGGAAACAAACCAAAGACAAGAATGCCATTGATATTTTTGTGTATATGATCAAGGAATTGAAAAAATCCACTGAATATACACCCTATCTGTTTTGGCATGATTTAAAGAAGTTTTATCCTGCATTGTATCAAAAATACGATCAGATGAAGCATGATACCATACGTTCGGCTTTTGAAGCAAACATTCGCCAAGGTATTGCGGAAGGTTATTACAGGGATAATTTAGATATTGAATTGCTGTCGTTTTTTCATACTATACAAATACGGAATACCTTCGAAATTATGATGCAATCGCAAACCAAATTTACCCTGAAACGGATTATTGAGTTCTTTATTGATATGATAGTTCGTTTAGTGGCTAACGATCAGGGTTTGAAATATATAGAAGAAAATCTGGCTGATAAAAATAAGTAAGAGTGCATAGGTATATAATAGATATGTGGTTATAGATAATGGTTAATTATGAAAAGTTTAAAAAAAATATTGGTCTTGCTGACCATGATGATAGCTGTAAGTTTTGTAAATGCTAAGGAATCGGTTGCAAACTTGCAAGATACGCTGTCCCTTTCTTTGCAGCAATGTATTGACATAGCTTTGGATGAAAGTCCGTCCATACGCATCGCACAAAGCGAAATTGAGAAAATTGATTATGCCAATAAGGAAAAATATTCCGGTTTATTCCCTAATATTACTGCATCAGCCAATTATTCCCGCACACTGAAAAAGCAGAAAATGTTCTTCAGTATTCCCGGTATGCCTGAAAATCCTGAGGGTATTGAAGTGGGCCAGGATAATACTTTTGTAGGAGTTTTACAAGCTGCTATGCCTATAGTTTCCCCTACCCTTTGGGCAAGTTTGAAAATGAATGAAACAGAGGCATCTTTAGCTGTGGAGTCTGCTCGTTCTTCCAAAATTTCTTTAATCAATGCGGTTACCAAATCCTTTTATGCAGTGCTATTAGCGCAAGATTCTTATAGCGTTTTTGAAAGAACACATGAGAATGCGGCAGATAATGCCAAAATTATTTATAGTAAATATGAACAAGGTACGGTTTCAGAATTTGAATGGATACGTGCGGATGTGCAATTGCGCAATGCGTTGACCAATTTAGTTTCGGCTGAAAGCGCCATCAATTTAAGCAATGCACAATTGAAAATGTTGATGGGCATTGACATGTTGGCAAACATCCAGCCCATAGGCACTTTAGCTGATTTTGAAGATAATATTTTAGGGGATTTGATGAATTTATCGGATGTTTCTTTAGATCAAAACACTGATTTAAATCAATTTGATTTGCGTGTTAAACAGTTGCAAGAATCCCTTTCTTTGCATAAAACTACATGGTTGCCTACCCTTGCTGCTACCATCAATTATCAATATATGTCTATGCCCAATGATGATGTGGCATTCAAAGATTATTATTGGTTTCCTACTTCTACAGCGGGTTTGACCTTGACTATTCCTATTTTCCAAGGAGGAAGTAAGCATTATAAAGCAAAGCAAATTCAGGTGCAATTAAAGGCTATGGATGACCAACGTGAGAATTTAAAGCGTTCGTTGGAATTGCAAGCTATCACCTTTACAGACAATATGATCAAGGCTTTGGAAAAAATGGAATCGGGTAAAAAAGCAATGTCACAGGCCGAAAAGGCTTTGACTATTTCTCAAAAGATGTATGAAGTTGGAGCAGGGACTTATTTGGATGTTACCAATGCTGAATTAGGATATATACAGGCTGGTTTGTCCTATAATCAATCCATATTCGACTTTATGTCCGCTAAGGCAGATTTAGAAAAATTGTTAGGAAACTCCGTGCAATGGTAGTTTTATTTTACAAAAGTAATTAAAATATAAAATATAAAATAGTATTAAAATTTATATATGAAAACAATAAGCAAAATCGCTGTAGTTCTCTTGGTTGCATGCTTCGCAGCTTGTGGTAAAAAAGACAATACACAAATTACTTCTGAGGTTAATGTAATTGAACATGCTCCTAAGGTTAAGACCGAAAAAGTGTATCTGCGCTCTGTGAATCAGAATTATGAGTTTACGGCAACGGTAGAACCGGTTGTGAAAAACAATATCAATCCTACCGCTCCGGGTCGTATTCGGAAAATTTACGTTGAAGTTGGAGATAGAGTTACTGTTGGTCAGCATTTAGCACAAATGGATGCGGTAAATTTGAACAATTTGGAGACGCAAATCGATAATTACAAACGTATGCACAATCGTGTTTCTGAACTTTTTGAGGTTGGTGGCGCATCACAACAAGAATTGGATAATGCTAAATTGCAGTTGACCATTGCCGAGACCAATCTTAAAAATATTCAAGAAAATACCTCATTGAAAAGTCCGATTACCGGGATTATCTCTGCACGTAATTATGATAATGGCGATATGTATAATGGTCAGCAGCCCATACTTACAGTGATGCAAATCAATCCGGTGATTTTGAGAATCAATGTTTCCGAAATGTTTTTTAGCAAGGTGAAAGTTGGAATGCCTGTAGAAATCAAATTGGATGTTTATGAAAATGAAAGTTTTGAAGGCAAAGTGAGTTTGGTATATCCTACTATAGATGAGCGTACACGAACTTTTGGCGTTGAAGTCAAGCTCAACAACACCCAAACGAAAGTCCGTCCGGGCATGTTTGCACGCGTGAATATCAATTTTGGAGTAATCGACAGGGTGGTGGTTTCTGACAGGGCTATAGTTAAGCAAGCCGGTTCAGGGGCTCGTTTTGTATATCTTGTCGAGGACGGCATTGTAAGCTTTAAACAAGTAGTTTTAGGTCGCCGTTTAGATGCAGAATATGAATTAGTTTCAGGTGTTAAGAACGGAGATGAAATCGTCATTTCAGGACAATCGAAATTATCCGATGGTATGGCAGTAGAAGTTATTCAATAAATTATTCAGTATGAAAATTTACGAAAGTTCAGTCAGAAAACCCGTAACCACCGCCCTAATTTTTGTGGCAGTAGTGGTATTAGGTATATTTTCCCTTAATAAATTACCCGTTGACTTATTGCCTGATGTTGAGACTAATGTCATCATGGTGATGACCACCTACCAAGGTGCGAGCGCTGCTGATGTGGAGACCAATATCACACGTCCTTTAGAGAATATGTTGAACACGGTTTCCAATTTAAAGAAAATCAGTTCTTCCTCTCGTGAAAACCGTTCTATCATCTATTTAGAATTTGATTTCGGCTTGGATATAGATGAATTGACCAATGATGTCCGGTCTAAATTGGATATGGTCAAGACCTATCTGCCCGATGATTCATTAGATCCTATTATTTTCAAATTCAGCACCGATATGATTCCGGTGATGATGATATCGGCCACTGCTAATCAGAGTTTGCCTGCTTTATATAAAATTTTGGATGAGAATGTTGCCAATCCATTGGCACGTATTCCGGGTGTTGGTTCTGTATCTATTTCCGGAGCACCTGCCCGCGAGATTCAGATATTTGTAGATCCTTCTAAATTAGAAGCTTATAATCTTACCATAGAAGGCATTGCGCAAGCTATCCGTATGGAGAATATAAATACGCCGGCAGGAATTATGGATATAGGTAATGAATCCTATGCTTTGCGTGTGCAAGGTGAGTTTATTTCCCCTTTGGAGATGAATGAGTTGGTGGTAGGTTCTATGGCCAATATGAATATCTATTTGTCTGATGTGGCCGTGGTAAAAGATAGTTTAGAAGAGCGCTCTCAAGAGGTTTTTACCAATGCGGTGCAAGGTGCAACTATAGTAGTTCAAAAGCAATCAGGCTCCAATACAGTAAAAATTGCTGAAGAAGTTCATAAATTACTGCCGGATATTCAGAAGAATTTACCTTCTGATATTCATTTAGAACCGATTACGGATACATCTGATAATATCAAAAATACCATTTCAGGTTTGGTAGAAACGGTGATGTATGCCTTTATTTTCGTGATGTTGGTGGTATTATTCTTTTTAGGAAGATGGCGTGCTACCTTTATTATCATACTCACTATTCCTATTTCATTAGTTGCAGCCTTTATTTATTTGAAGTTTACAGGCGGTTCCCTAAATATTATTTCATTGAGTTCTTTGTCGGTAGCGATTGGTATGGTGGTGGATGACGCCATAGTAGTATTAGAAAATATCACTACCCATATTGAGAAAGGTAGTCGTCCGAAAAGCGCAGCCATACACGCCACCAGTGAAGTTTCTATTTCGGTGATTGCATCTACATTGACTTTATTGGCAGTATTTTTCCCATTAACCATGGTTGGTGGTATGGCTGGTGTGATGTTCGAACAATTGGGTTGGATGGTGACAATTATCATGATAGTCTCTACTGCGGCAGCATTGACGCTTACGCCCATGATGTCATCACAAATGCTTCGTTTAGATCCTAAAAGGAGCAAGTTAAATCAATTGATTTTTACGCCTATTGAGAAAGCATTAGATTGGTTGGATAATGTATATGAAACGACTATTAATTGGGCTGTCCGTCATCGTAAAACAACGATAATCAGCTTGTTTGTATTCTTTATTTTGACCTTGATTCCTGCCGGTCGTATTGGTACGGAGTTTATGCCGGCACAAGACAATAGTAGGATTTCTGCTACGGTGGAATTGCCCATAGGTACCCGTTCAGAAATTAGTAAAGCTACGGCTGAAAAGGTTTACGCATTATGGAAAGTCAAATATCCTGAATTGGAAATGATTAACTTCAATGTGGGACAAGCAAGTAGTAAAAACGTATTTGGTTCTATGCAAAATAATGGTCCGCATATCATCAATTTCAATATACGTATGGAGGAATTAAAAGATAGAAAAAGATCTATGTTTGAAATTGCTGACAGCATGCGTGTGGATTTGGAAAATATTCCGGAAATTAAGAAATCTACTGTGGTTTCCGGTGGAGGTATGAATATGATGGGAGGACAATCGACCTTAAATTTGGAAATTTATGGATATGACTTCCTCGTTACCGATGAAATTGCTTTAGCTTTGAAAAACAAGATGGAAGAGATTCCCGGATTAGTCAATATAAAAATTAGTCGTGAAGATTATCAACCTGAGTTCAGGGTGCAATTCGACAGAGAAAAATTAGCATTAAATGGCTTAAATATGGCAACAGCCTCTAATTTTTTACGTAATCGTGTAAATGGATTAGTAGCTTCTTTATTTAGGGAAGATGGCGAAGAATATGATATCAGGGTTGCTTATGCGCCGGAGTTCAGACAGTCTATAGAAGCTATAGAAAACATCTTGATTTACAACAATCAAGGACAAGCGGTTCGTATCAAGGATGTTGGAAAAGTGGTTGAAGAATTTTCACCCCCTACCATAGAACGTAAGAATCGTCAGCGTTTGATTACTGTATCATCAACAGTATCGGGCACTACCATCGACAAAGCAGTATCGGCCATCAATCAAGCTGTGGACGATATGCACTTACCATCCAATATTTATACACAAATAGGGGGTACCTATGAAGATCAACAAGACGCATTCGCTGATTTAGGCACCTTATTAATGCTTATCTTATTATTGGTATTTATAGTGATGGCTTCACAGTTTGAGTCACTTACCTACCCCTTTATCATTATGTTCTCCGTGCCCTTTGCAGTTTCGGGCGTTATCATAGCTTTCTTAATAACAGGTAGCACCTTGAATATGATGTCCTTTGTTGGAATTATTATGTTGGCGGGTATAGTGGTTAAAAACGGTATTGTGTTGGTTGATTATATCAACTTAAACCGTGGTCGTGGTATGGGTATTATTCAAGCTGTAGTCAACGGTGGAAAGTCCCGTTTACGTCCGGTATTGATGACCACCATCACAACTATTTTAGGCATGACACCTTTGGCATTATCAGCATCTGAAGGGTCAGAAATGTGGAAACCTATGGCTATCACCGTTATAGGTGGCTTAACCATTTCCACTATTTTCACCTTGATTATTGTGCCTACTATTTATGCAAGTTTTGCAGGGAATGGGGTTAAGAGACAGAGGAGGAAGGGGAAGAAATAGGGAGATATAAGAATGTGGGTTCTAAGGATTATTATGGTTTAGTTTTGGTATTAATCATAATGAAATCTGCATTTTGCAATCAGAATGGTATCGTCTTCAACTTTATAAATTAGGCGATGTTCGTTATCGATTCTTCTCGACCAAAATCCTGCGTATTTATGTTTTAAAGGTTCAGGTTTCCCAATACCTTTAAAAGGATTTCTTGCAATATCTTTAAGTAATTGATTGATTCTTTTGAGTTTCTTTTTATCAGTCGTTTGCCAATAAAGGTAATCCTCCCAAGATTCGTCAACAAAAACGTATTTCATCTTAATCCTCTATTAAATCTTGTGTAAAACCTTGACCAGCTTTGAGTTTCTCAATAGCAGAGTCTAATCTCATTTCATTAGCTCTCGAAGATAATTCATAATTAGTTGCCATCAATGCATTATACTCATTTAATGACATGATAACGACATTCTTATCTTCTCCCCTATTGATAATCAGCGTATCAAAGTTCCTAACAACCTTATCCAAATAAGATTTAATATCCTTTCTAAAATCAGATATATTTGCAATAATCATAATTATATAATTTTAAATTCTGTACAAAAATACGTACAAAATTTTGAACAAACAAATGGCATATGGTTATTATTAAAACTTGGATTATATTTGTGGGGGAATATTTTTCCCCCTACCTATTTGTACATTCAAAAAAAACCATTATCTTTGCACGCGTTTTACAGAAAGTACGGGGTGTAGCGCAGTCCGGTTAGCGCACCTGCTTTGGGAGCAGGGGGTCGTGAGTTCGAATCCCACCACCCCGACGAAATTGAGAGCTTGTCAGTTTTTTGACAAGCTCTTTTTGTTTATTATAGCTTGGTGATTATCTTTGCAGACTGAAATTACTCGTTTGAAAAGAATACGCAAGCATGATGACTTTTTCAAAGGGGTATGCAAAAGGTAAATATCAATACATTTTAAATAGAAAATATGAAAGCTTATGTTTTTCCCGGACAGGGAGCGCAGTTCGTCGGAATGGGTAAAGATCTTTATGAACAGTCGGATATTGCTCGTTCTTATTTTGAGAAAGCTAATGATATACTTGGTTTCAGGATTACAGACCTGATGTTTGAAGGAACGCCTGAAGACCTCAAACAGACTAAGGTGACACAACCGGCAGTGTTTCTACATTCGGTAATCGGGGCTTTGGTGTTGGGCGAGGATTTTAAACCGAATATGGTGGCTGGACATTCCTTAGGGGAGTTTTCCGCTTTGGTGACCGCCAAGGCATTGTCGTTTGAAGATGGGCTATTATTGGTTTCAAAACGGGCTATGGCCATGCAAAAGGCTTGCGAAATTCAAGAATCTACTATGGCGGCAGTCTTAGGTTTAAGTGATGAAATAGTGGAAGAAGTTTGTCAATCTATTCAAGATGAAGTGGTGGTAGCTGCTAATTATAACTGTCCCGGACAATTAGTTATTTCGGGTTCTATAGCCGGTATCGACCAAGCTATTGAGGCTTTAAAGGAAAAGGGGGCACGCAGGGCTTTAAAACTGCCTGTAGGCGGTGCATTCCATTCGCCTTTGATGGAGCCGGCAGCTGTGGAACTGCAAAAAGCTATTAATGAGGCTGAAATTATGCAGCCTATTTGTCCGATTTACCAAAACGTAAATGCTTTGCCACAGACAGATCCGGCTGTAATCAGAGAGAATTTGATTGCTCAATTGACTTCTCCGGTAAGATGGACGCAAACAGTTGAAAATATGATTGCTGATGGCGCCAATGAATTTATTGAAATTGGTCCTGGTGATGTATTGAAAGGCTTGGTAAAGAAAATTAATGCTGATGTAGCCGTCGGATAATGGCAGGCATATATATTCATATTCCTTTTTGTACGCAGAGATGTTCCTATTGTGATTTTTATAAAGTAATATCTTCTGATAAACAATTAATCCAAAATTTCGTAGATAGTCTGATTCGTGAAATACACTTACGAAAAGATTATTTGAGGCAAGAGCCAATCGAGACTATCTATTTTGGTGGGGGTACACCTTCCGTGATAAATACGGAG
>CAYPYZ010000071.1:0-9044 GCA_964414805.1 uncultured Paludibacter sp. | reverse complement strand
GCTAGCGCCTCTCTCGATGTCCGTCATTTCGAGCGTCAGCGAGAAATCTCCTGAAAACATCTCGCTATAAAAATCACTTTTGATTATGTCGATTTCGCCCTGAAGGGGCAGCATATCATCAATCAGAGGCACGTCCTACATTTCTACATATGTATGCCGTTAATTGTAATGGTAGGTATGTCCCATAAGAGACCTAGCCTCAATTTTGTCCGGAGGACGCAATGTGATTAACCGTAAGATTTATCTAGCGGTTGGTCGGTAAGAGATAATCTCTCCGCCCGGAGTGGCGGTACAATTGTCTATACTATTAGCTTTAGACAATCTTGCAGAAAGTTGGAGTCAGGTTAATGTTGGTGTAAGTTGCAATTAACCAAGTTTGAACTTGAGACTTGGAGATCACAAATTGTGATTTCCAAGTCTGATAAAATGGGTTTGAGGAAGACGCCTTATGCATTACTGAGCAAGGTGTTGGTTTTAAAACACACAGCACTTAAATAAGGTTTGCATAAGGTTTATTTTAATTACCTTTGTGCTTAGTTATTACCTACAAACATATATCACAATGAAAAAGCTACTTTTATTATTACTACTCCTTCCGCTGTTTATAGCCTGTGAAAAAGAGGTGCAAGAGCCTACACAGTTTAGGTTAAGCCCAGATGCTAAGATTAGAATTGAAGCTGTAAAATCGGGTACACAGCGTGTTGTATCTGATAGTACTGATGTTGATAGTACTGAAATAGATACTATTCACTTGAGCGCCCTTGAAGTGGTGAAACAGGCACATTCATTAAGCTATTATAATGATAGCACTATGAGCTCAAGTTATTGGCAGGCTGGTTTTGCTGGCAAAGATACTATTTCAGAAAATCCAGCATTATTAAGATGGGGGGAAGAAATCATTACTTTAGATGGTTTTGGAGTGCCTATTTTGGTAAAAAGTTTTATTTATGCTTATGATATGGTTGTTGAAAGAAAAATAGGAGATAGCAGATTAGATACTATTGCATATATTCCTAACCAGCAAATGAGGAATGCTGAATTAAACATAAAGATAGCCTTAGAGAATAAAGACACTTTAGCCGTTTATGATATTTTTAATAATGCATTTAAATTTATTCCTATCACAGGTATTGAATATAAGGAGTTAAAAGAGCAAGGTTTACAATAAAGTTATATTACATAATTTTAAATGAAAAACTTCACTTTGCACAATAATTAAATTGATTATCTTTGCAGAAACTCAAAATTAATTACCATGAAATATCGTTTGACTATTTTATTTGTAGCATTATTGGGCAGTTTCTTAAGTGTTTATTCTCAGCAGACTGCCACTTCCCCTAAAAGAGAAATGCGTGCTGTATGGATTGCCACAGTTGAAAATATTGACTGGCCACCAAGGTCAAGTAGTCCGCAAGAGCAAAAAGACGCAATGATAATAATGCTCGACCAACTCGCTGAAAACAACATCAATACGGTGGTATTTCAAATTCGTCCAACTGCTGATGCTCTTTATTATTCAAACTTAGAGCCTTGGTCAAAATTCCTTACCGGTACACAAGGCTTAGCCCCTAATCCGTATTATGATCCTTTGGAATTTGTAATACAAGAGGCTCATAAACGCTTTATGGAAGTGCATGTTTGGCTCAATCCCTACCGGGTTTCCAATAATAAAGCTATCAATACTTTCAGTAAGGATCACCTTTTCTTTAAGAATAAAAACTTGTTTGTGGAATACGGTGGTAAGTACTATTTTAATCCGGGATTGGATGAAACACGTGATTTTATCACGAAAGTAGTAAAGGATATAGTTGATCGTTATGATATAGACGCATTACATATGGATGACTATTTCTATCCTTATCCGGTGGCAGGTGTAGATTTTCCGGATGCTGATGCTTTTAAAAAATATCCCAGAGGTTTTACAAACTTAGGGGATTGGCGTCGGAATAATGTGAATATGGTAATTGCTGATATTCAACGCGTTATTAAAAACTCTAAACCTTGGGTGGATTTTGGTATTTCTCCTTTTGGTGTTTGGCGTAATAAGAGCGTTGACCCTATGGGATCGGATACCCGCGCTTTGCAAAATTATGATGATTTATATGCCGACATCCTAAAATGGTTACGCGATGGAAGTATTGATTATGTAGTACCTCAGTTATATTGGGAAATAGGTAAAACCGTTGCTGATTACGCTATTTTAGTAGATTGGTGGTCAAGAAACTCCTACAACAAAAATTTATATATTGGATTAATTCCTTCATCTTTAGGATCCGGTAAAGCCCCTGCTTGGAAAGAGCCTAATGAAATTTGTCGCCAATTGCGCCTCAATAAAGAACATCCACATGTAAGCGGTGCCATGTATTTTAGTGCCAAAGGTTTTTTAAGAAATGCTCAAGGCTTGAATGATAGTCTGAAAACAGACTTCTATAAATACCGTGCTATTTGTCCCGAAAATCCCAATGTATTTGGCACAGCTTCACCGCAACCGCAAAACCTAAAAATCATCAAAGATAATGATGATGCTTTCTTGAAATGGGATGCTTGTACGGAAAAGGATGGCTTAGCCAATGCCTATTATGTGGTATATGCTTTCAAAGGGAAGGAAGTAGGTGATTTTAGTAATCCTGCTAATATTTTGACTTTCACCCATGAGAACTTCATAGATTTGAATGGATTATTACCTGAAACAAAGGGTTATTATACTTTTGTAGTCAGTACCATCAATCGTTTTCGAAAGGAAAGTCGTATGACTTATGCAGTTACGAGACGTCTGTAAACCCCTGCATCACTTGCCATAATGTATCATCTTGTGGTGGTGCTGCTTTAATCTGTATCAGTTTTTTGGAAACAGGATGCACAAACTCTATATAAGCTGCATGTAAGGAAATGCCACCATTGGGATTAGAACGTGGAAAGCCATATTTCAAGTCTCCTTTGATAGGGCTACCAATTTTAGCCAGCTGGCAACGAATCTGATGGTGTCTACCGGTCTCTAATTGTATTTCCAATAAGTAATAATTGTCTGAATTACCCATTAGATTATAGGATAGTTTAGCTAATTTGGAATCCTTTACCATGCTATCGTATGCATAAGATTTGTTTTGTTTACGATTGCGTACTAAATAATGTTGTATCTTATCCTGAGAACTATGTGGTAAGTCTTTCACGATTGCCCAATAGATTTTTTTCACGTCACGCGAGCGGAATAGCTCATTCATTCGCCCTAAAGCCTTGCTGGTTTTGGCAAACACCACTACCCCACTTACGGGTCTGTCCAATCTATGCACTACCCCAAGAAAGACATCTCCGGGTTTATTATATTTTTGCTTAATATATTGTTTAACCAAGTCTGACAAAGGTTTATCGCCTGTCTTATCTGCCTGAACAATTTGCGAAGACTCTTTATTTACAGCTATTATATGGTTATCTTCGTATAGTATTTTCATGAAAATTGAATGTTTTTACAAAAATAGCCTTTATTTGTTGAATTATTTCTATTCTTCATTTTTTATATGAAGATAAAACTGTGAAAATCCATAAGAAGATTTCTCCCTTTGGTCGAAATGACGACCATTTTGGGATGTTTAGTACCCGTCGTCAAACAAGCTAAAATATATAAATACAGCTTAACGACGGGTTTAAAAATGTGTGTAAAAACTCGTCATTACGAGAACGCAAAGCGAAACGAGTAATCTCCTGATAATACGTAGGATGTAACTTCAGCTCCATTAAACCATTTAGTATTCATGGAGTAACGTCCCATATTCTTAGCAGCCCCCTTTTAAATTTGTTTATCATTCAAAAATGATGTATTTTTGTTCCTCATTTACAATCATATTTATATTTTTTATTATGAGATTAATTATTCAGAAGGATTACGAAAAAATTTCCGAGTGGACAGCTAACTACATTGCTGAGAAAATCAATAATGTAAATGCTTCCGATGACAGTCGTTATGTGTTGGGATTACCTACCGGTTCCACGCCTATAGGCACGTACAACAATCTTATCAAAATGCATAAGGCAGGTAAATTATCCTTTAAAAATGTGGTAACATTCAATATGGATGAATACGTGGGTATTCCACAAGATCATGCACAAAGTTATTACACCTTTATGTGGAAAAATTTCTTCAGCCATATTGATATCGACCCTGAACGTGTGAATATCCTAAATGGTAACGCTTCTGATTTGAAAGCTGAATGTGAATCTTATGAAAGTCGTATTAAATCTTACGGTGGCATTGATTTATTCATGGGCGGTATAGGTGCTGATGGACATATCGCTTTTAACGAGCCGGGGTCTTCCCTCAACTCCCGAACACGCATGAAAACATTGACTCAAGATACTATCATAGCTAATTCACGCTTCTTTGACAATGATGTGAATAAAGTTCCAAAACACTCCCTAACCGTTGGCGTAGGCACTATTAGCGACGCAAAAGAGGTGGTGATTATTGTCAGTGGACATGGTAAAGCACGCGCTTTACGCCATGCCGTAGAAGAGCCTATCAATCAAATGTGGACTATCAGCGCTTTGCAATTGCATCCTAATGCTATTATCGTTTGTGATGAAGCCGCTTGCGCAGAATTAAAAGTTGGCACCTATAATTACTTCAAAGAAATAGAGAAAGATTCTATTTTGTAAGATAGTCTGATAATATACTTTTAGAAGTTTGTTCTGAAAGATTTGTAGCACTACTCGTATCGAATGATTTTGGCCGGTAATATCTTAGTTATCAAATAAGATGGACCTATCATCATCAATAAAGATATAAGTAGTGTTCCAATATTAAGGGCTATAATCAATGGCCAATGGAATACTATAGGCACTGTGGCTATATAATATGCTTCAGGATTTAAAGGAATAATACCGGTAAAATATTGTATAGCACATAATCCCAAGCCAATCACATTGCCCAAAAGCACACCCTTCCCTATCAAAAATAAAGAGTGGTAAAGAAATATCTTGCGTATAGACCAATTAGTAGCTCCGATCGACTTCAAAATACCTATCATATTGGTACGCTCCAAAATCAATATCAAGAGTCCGGAAATCATATTAAAACCAGCAACCACCAACATTAAAGCTAAGATTACCCAAACATTTAAATCTAATAAATCCAACCAAGAAAATATCTGAGGATTCAAGTCTTTAATATTTTGTGTAAACAGCATACCACCATTAGGCTGCTCTTTATTAGCTGTTTTTAAATACACTTCATCCGTAATAGCATCTATATCTTTAAAATCTTTGATAAGCACCTCATAACCATTAGCTTCATCCTCCTCCCAATGGTTCAACTGCCGTATGTGACGTATATCCGTCAGCAAATAAAGCTTGTCGTATTCAATCAAATTGGTAGCATAAATCCCCGCTATCTTAAATTTCCTCGCCCTTACCTGATCCTGCATAAAATAAGCGAAGAAGCTATCGCCGGTTTTCAATTGAAAGAGGTCAGACAAATGTTTGGAAATCAGCACTTCATTTTGGAGACTATCAGCAGTGTTTAAAATATCGCCTTCAAGCAAGTTAGACTTAAAAAAACTCCAATCAAAATCCTTATCTATACCTTTTAAAATAATACCTTGAAAGTTAACGTCAGACTTGATAATACCAGCTTTAGTCGCAAAACTCTGTACATGCCACACACCCGGAATAGTCCTCAATTCTCTTTTCAAAGAATCATCTAACACGATAGCTGCACTCTCAATACTAAAATTACTTGCATAATTGGTTATTTGTATATGCCCCCCAAAACCAATAGTTTTATTGCGGATTTCTTGTTTGAAACCCAAGACAATAGACAATGCTAACAACATCACCACCATGCCTATGGTAATGCCAAGAATAGCAATACGCACAGCAGGACGGGAAATATGCTTCCTATCCTGCCTGAAATGTATGCGCTTAGCTATAAAGTATTCTAAATTCATTCTTAATTGAAGGGTCAATCGCCATTCCGCACTGTGTTGCCGGGATATGCTTCCAAGCCTTTTTCAAGTACTAATAAGGCCTTTTTTAAAGCTTCTTTTTCAAGTACATAAGCTATGCGGACTTCATTCAAACCTATACCGGGAGTGGTGTAAAAACCTGATGCCGGTGCTAACATGACCGTCTGATTTTCATATTCAAAATCAGATAACATCCACGCACAGAACTTATCAGCATCATCCACCGGTAATCGGGCAACCGTATAAAAAGCACCCATAGGAATAGGCGAATATACACCGCGAATACGATTCAAGCCATCTATCAAAAACTTCCGGCGCTCTACATACTCATTATACATTTCCAACATATAAGCTTCTGGCGTATCAATAGAGGCCTCAGCGGCTATTTGTCCCAATAAGGGCGGACTCAATCTTGCTTGGCAAAACTTCATCACATTCTCCCAAACCTTTTTATTTTTGGTAACCAAAGCACCTATACGAATACCGCATTCGCTGTATCTTTTGGAAACAGAATCGAATAAAACTACATTATCCTCTATGCCATCCAAATGAAAAGCCGAAATATAAGGCGCACCTGTATAGCAAAATTCCCTATACACCTCATCTGAAAAGAGATATAAATCATGCTTTTTCACCAAATCCCGAATGGCATTCATTTCTGCACGGGTATATAAATAACCGGTAGGATTATTAGGATTACAAATCAAGATACCCTTAGTTCTTGGCGTAATCAATGCTTCAAATTCCTCAATGGGTGGCAAAGCAAAACCATCATCTATTTTACATAAAACAGGCTTAATAACCGCTCCGGCAGCTATCGCGAAAGCAGTGTAATTAGCATAAGCAGGTTCAGGAACTATGATTTCATCACCGGGATCTAAACAGCTCATAAAAGCGAAATTAACCGCCTCTGAACCACCGGTTGTGATTATAATATCATCTTCCGTAACATCTATATTGAAGCGATGATAATAGCTTGCCAACTTGGTGCGCAAACTCCTAATACCATCACTTGGAGAATATTCCAATACTTCCCTATCAATATTGCGAACCGCTTCCAAAGCTACTTTGGGAGTGCTTAAGTCAGGCTGACCGATATTCAAGTGGTATACATTGATACCACGGGCTTTGGCTTTATTCGCTAAAGGTACTAATTTACGTATGGGAGACTCCGGCATTGCATCGCCGCGCTGTGAAGTTAATGGCATAAACAATAAATTTTATTTGCAAAAATAGTCAATTTATTTAAAATCCACTATGAACTTCAAATTAAATTGCCGGCTTGTAAGGTAGTTAGGAACAGCATAATTTACTCCATATGTATCGGAAACCCAATAGTAAGAATTGACATTTCGGAAATTCATCAGGTTGAAAACTTCAAAATTCAACCATATATTTTGGAAATGCTTTAGCCATTTTTTGTTCATAATAGCATCCTTACCACTGATTAATTGTCGGGAAACACCTATGTCAACCCGCTTATAAGCAGGTGCTCTAAAGTATGCCCTGAAAAGATTATTCCTCGGTGGACCGTAAGGCAGTCCATCCGCATACACAAATTTTAATTGTAATTTATAATTGGGATTGCTTGGAAAATAATCTTGAAACATCATCGAGAAAGCATAACGCTGCTCATTGGGACGGGAAATCCAACCAGGCGTAACTAATTCAGAACCAATTACATTACCTTCTTCATCCATATCAAACATCCAATATTGGTCATTTAAAACATCTTCTTTGGAATTCATCAAAGATAGATTGATCCATGAATCTGTTCCGGGAACTAATTCCCCAAACAACTTAAAATCAACACCGGCCGTATAGGCTTTGGCATTATTATGACCTGCATAGGTAATTTGCACATTGTCAATATCATAGGTAATTATCCTATCGGCCAATTTCAAGTAAGTCTCAGCAGTAAACTTAAAGGGTCGGCCAAAGGCCCTGAAATAATGATCGCCGCCAAGCACCACTTGCCATGAGCGCTGCGCTTGTATATCTTCGTTCAAATGCACCATGACATTCCCCAAAGCATCGCTGATAGTATCTCTTATTTCCTTATAGAAAGGGGTTTGGTAATATATGCCTGATGCTAATCTAAAACTGAAATCTTGTTTCCAATCAGGAATAAAAGATAGAGAGGCTCTCGGACTAAGCAATAATTCATGATTGAATGTCCAATAACTCAAACGTGCGCCGCCCGTCAAAGTAAAACCTCCTGCCCTATTGCGCCATTTATAAGTGTCTTGCAGATAGGAATTAAGTCGGAAACTTCCAATTGCTTGATCGGATTTTAAGTTGTAAAAAAGATTGACAGCCTGATCATTATAGGGTAAAGAATAACCCGCAGAATCACGTCTTTGCCATTCATTAATATAATCTCTAATCATTTCATGTTGTAGATTTACACCCCATTTTAATTGATTGGTAATGCCATTAAACTCGCCACTATGACCGATATTCGCAACGGAGGCTCTTAAATTATTACGTGCATGATCATGGTACTTACCAATACCTAAAAGATCTCCCCTACTATCTTCTTCATTGGGGTCCATTTTCATGGCATATAAAAAATACTCCCCTAAAATGTCGTAATTCTCATTTTCATCCGTTTGGAATATAGAGCTTGTCAGACTTAGTTTGATGTATTGCTGTGGCCGGTAATGATAACTCAAAGCTCCAAATGCTGTTCTGAAAACATCCTTTTCTTGGCCATCAAAATAAACCGTCATATCACGACCTATATTATAAGTTCCAAAAGATGTTTGTCTAACTACCGGAATAAAATTAAAGATATTTTGTGAAAAGTTCCCTAAAAAAGTCAGCTCGTTTTTGTCATTCAATTGATAGGTAAAATAGCCTTGATAATCAATGAAAGAAGGCTTGTACTCCCCGTCTGTATCCAAGGTTCCTAATAGGTATTTGGAAGTCTTATAACGTATGCCGTGCAATTGTGTAAACTTATTATTGGAAGTCCCCACATAAGCTGTAGCACCCAATAAACTCACAGAAGCAGAGGATTCAAAAGCAGTAGGTTTTTTATAAGTAATATCTAACACTGAGGACATTTTATCCCCATATTCAGCA
>CAYPYZ010000070.1:6533-9053 GCA_964414805.1 uncultured Paludibacter sp. | reverse complement strand
AATACTAATTGGCATGATTTAAAGTGCAAATATAGTGAATTATTGAATTGACATATATATTCATGATAAAATATTTTACCATTTACCATTGTTATTTTAATTAAATTTATACTTTTGTAGTCTATATACGTGATAATCTTTTTCTTTTACAAAAAACATAGTTTTAATCATTATTTCTTATGCAAAAACACATCATAACTTGTATCTTCTTAAGTCTTTGTCTATGGGCATATACGCAAGAAGCAGATATCCCCTCATCGCTCAAACAGGGTTTAATTCCTTCAACTTACAACAGAAATGCATTAACTGTTGTGGTACTTGAGAATAATTGTAGCTATATAACCGATATTAAGCAAGCTACGCAAAATATTATCATTCCTGAAAAGTTTGATGATAACACGGTATCTGCCAAGTATATACGTTCTGCTTCCGGGAAAGACGCTATTTTAAATGCTATCAATCAATCTAATTTAGGCAATCAGATTTTATCAACTTGGTTTTCACGGGCTTCAGATGGCAGTTTTAATATGGCATTGATTGCTGAACGCGGTTTATACAATGCTACTGTCAATGATATGGTACGTGCTTCTGCATCCAAATTAGGCATGGATAAAATTCGAGATGCCGGGCAAGCCTTGGTGGATAACAGCTATATTCAAGTAATTGAATACAGCGATGTCATCAGCATGGAGGAATACTACGACCGGCAAGATGAAGCCAATTATAAATCTGCTCGTCAATCGGGTAAGGAATTTAAGAAGGTTAGCCGTACAAAAAATGGTTGGAGAGCAAAAGCCGTATCCTATTTATTTAAAATTGACACAGCCTATGTGGAACCGCTATTTAATGAGATGTGGATTTACGAAGATGATGACAATGCTACTAAAATACAGAAAAAAGCTTTGTTTGACAACACAAATTTCCCATTTGAATATGTGATGATGGTTAGTCATGATGCGGATGGTAGTCAGGACAACCCAAGCAAACTCACAGGCTTGCCTCAACAATTAAGCAGAGAACAATTATTCGCTCAACTTATCAACAGCAGCATCCACACTGCTCAGTATTCATTCGAAAGATCTTATGAACCTTTCAGGGTTAAAACGCCTTTATATGCAGTCAAGCCAATCCGTGCAAAAATCGGTACCAAAGAGGGACTCAGCGTTGAACATCGCTTCTATGTCATGGAGAATGTGATGAATGCCAAAGGTAAAATTAAGGCAAAAAGACAGGGTGTAATTCATGCTAAAAAAGTAGCCAACAATTCATTCATAGCCTCTGAAAACGACATTCCTATGTCGAAGTTTTATCAAACAGCCGGTAAAAGCTTGGAGCCGGGCATGACTTTGCAACAGCGCAATGATTATGGCATTGGCTTGTCAACAGGGGTAGCAACAGGTGGCATGATGGGTTTTTACATAAAAGCAGAAGGCAATATAGCTTCTTTGGCCAATATGGCTGCAGGTAGTAAAAATTTATTTCCTATTACCCAATTGAAACTTTTTGGTTCTCTTGCTTTTGATACCGATAGCTCCTATGATGGTTATGAAACCTCTTTTATACGCATGCAAGTAGGCCTTTCCAAAGGTTTCTATTTTTGGCGCAATTTTTCGTTGGTGCCATTCGTAGCCTATGGTTCAGAACAAGCTACTCCGGCATATTTACTTGAAGGTTATAGCATAAACGGCGATTTTCTTAATTTGGGCAGTTATTTTACCATCAACTTATTCCATAACCTGCAATTTGTTACCACGCTGAATTATTACGCCTTATTGGGTAAGGCATACGAACAATACGATGGAGAAACTACTGAAAAATATGATTATAAATATGATTATTATTTTGAAGGTCGTTCAGGCCCTAACCTCGAATTAGGACTACGATTTGAATTTTAAAACACATACGATATGAGAACAACAACAACACTGATTTTTACCTTGATAATATCTATTTTATCGATTAGCAATGCACAAACGAGAAAAGACCTCAAAGCTATTTATAACAGTCAATACAGTTATGAATTGATGTGTTTGGGTGTTGGGCAGGACGGCACCAAAGCCATCAAAGTATGGGGATACGGCAAAACAGCTGAAAAAGCAGCTTTCAATGCTAAAAAAGATGCAGTAGCTGCCGTGATATTCAAGGGTGTACCGGGTGGCAATGGAGCAGCCCCTACTCCACCTATATTAGGCCCGGATGGTTATGAAAAACATGAAGCTTTTTTTGATAATTTCTTCAAAGCCGGCGGCATGTACCTAAGTTTTATCAATATCACCAATGATGGTGCACCCAGTGGAACCGACAGAATAAAAATGAATAAAGGGTTTAAAGTGGCTATCTATGCTTCAGTTAATTTCGATAGCTTGAGGAAATATCTTGAAGAACAAGGCATCGCAAAAAAATTAGATGCTGGATTTTAATTGAAAACACACCATTAATTTAGACTTATGAAACGAACATTCAATAATTTAAACGTATGAAAAGAAGAATTGTCATCATCACATTGATTATGCTTCCCTT
>CAYPYZ010000070.1:0-6433 GCA_964414805.1 uncultured Paludibacter sp. | reverse complement strand
AATTTAAACGTATGAAAAGAAGAATTGTCATCATCACATTGATTATGCTTCCCTTATTGCTGGTTGGGCAAGCGAAAAAACCAACCATCATGGTGGTTCCAAGCGATGCTTTTTGTGTGGGAAAGGGATATTACCTAACGAGCAATATCAGTGGGGTTACACAGAAAATACCCGATTACAAAAAAGCAATGCAGGAAGACAGTCAGCTACGCTTAGTCATTACCAAAATGGGTGGCATCATGGCCGATCGCGGTTTCCCGCTCAAAGACTTGGAACAAACGCTGAAAAATATTGAGACTGAAAGTGCTGAACTGAGCATGATGGCTTCCAAATCATCCGGAGCCGATATCAATGAAACGCCGGTGGATGTATTGAGGAGAACAGCTAAAGCTGATATTATTATGGACTTGGATTATACCATTCAAAAGCAAGGGCCCAAACAAATCATCACTTTTAATTTACGGGGATTGGATGCTTATACCAACAAACAAGTAGCTGCTGCTGCCGGAGTGGGAGCACCTTCTTCCTTTGCAACTGCCGATTTACTCTTAGAAGAAGCTGTGTTGAGTCATATGGATGGATTCAATGGACAGTTGAGCCGCCACTTTGAAAATATGTTCCAATATGGTAGAGAAGTGACGGTTGTAGTCCGCGTATGGAGCGGTTCTGACGTTGATTTAGAAGAGGAGTTTACCGTTAATGGCGAGATCGATGCACTATCCATGCATATAGAAGATTGGATGGCAGAACATACGGTTTCAGGAAGATTTTCAACTGTAGATGCTACTGAAAACCTGCTAAAAATGGAGCAAGTTCGCATTCCTATGATGTACACCAATACCCGCGGCCGTGAAATAGCGATGGACACCCGCAGGTTTGTATCCGAATTAAGTAAGTACTTGTCCGATACACCATTTAATTTAGAAACTAAAGTCTATCAACGTGGCTTGGGTGAATGCTGGCTTATTATAGGTGAAAAATAAAACTTATCTATGCTTTTTAAATCAATTAAGAATTGTCCTATGAAAAAAATAATAAATTATATACTTGCATTGATTTTATCAGTAAGTATATTGCATATGAAAGCGCAAAATACTGCGGAACAAAGCGACGATTACAGACGTATAGCCATTGCTCCTACCCTTCCGACTGATTTGCAACAATATCCACAAGCTGCACAAAACATCTTGCTAAATAAGATGAAAAATATTGTTGGATTGAATGGTATGAGTGCTTTGGAAGGAAGTAATATCTTCATCATGTATCCGCAAGTGGCTCTTATTTCAAGTGAAATAACCGGCACAGCACCTGCCATGTATGCCCTTAAATTAGAGGTGATTTTTAATGTAGCTGATTTCTTTACGGGAAATGTGTATGCTAGTGCTTCGCATGAAGTCAGGGGGGTAGCCAAAACCGAACAATTGGCTTATAGTGCAGCCTTTAAGCAAATTCCCGAAAGGGCTGGAAAATATAAATTAATGATGGACAAGGCTAAAAATGAGATACTCAGTTATTATAATACCTATTGCGATTTAGTTATTTCACGTGCTAATAGTTTGGCTGCTCAGCGCAGGTGGATTGATGCGTTGAACTTGCTTAATTCCGTACCTCCCGTTTGTCGCGATTGTTTTGATGAGGCAAATTTGGTTGCAGAAATCATAGCCGGCGATATGCCTTATATATTGGAAGACGAGGCTACAGGTGATTCAAATCTGCCGATTAAAGAAATTGAGAGTTCTGATAGGGTAGAATTGGGTAATGGTGTATTTATTCGTTATAAAAATGCAAGATTGATTGGTGATATCACAACCGTATATTTTGAGTTGATCAGCAATAATGAAGATGATTACGATCAACATTTTTATAGAATTTATGACACCTTCATCATCAATGAAAAAGGAGAAGAATTGCGCATCAAGCAAATGACAGTAGGTAAAAAACAAAGCAATTATTATATCAAAGCTACTTTAATTCCGGAAGTAAATACTGAATTAGTCTGTGAATTTCCAAAAGTAAAAGAAGTAAAGATGCTGAGATTTATGATCAATGACAATTTATTCCGATTCAAAAATATAGTGCTTACCCAATAAATTATATGGCTATGAAAAACTTAATGCTCTTGGGATTAATATGCTTGTCGCTTAGCGCGATAGGACAAACTACCGTCAAAGAAAGAAGCGGTAAAAAGCCGAATTGGACAATGGAAATGGAGCAGGGTCATATTGTTGGCATTGGGAAAGCAATGGATATGCAACAAGCCCAAGACAATGCTTTATTGGAGGTAAAAGCGCAGATTGTCAGCTCCATTGCTGATAATATAGTGGCTACATCAGAACTGAAAACTACCGAAATCACCACTGATAAAATCTCGGCACAACTCCAAACTTATACCGGCAGCATCAAGTCGGAATCGGCTATTCAAGATTTTTTAGTGGGTGTTTCTAAAGTGAATGTGAGGGATTTTTATTGGGAAAAACTCCAAGATAAAAAAAGTAAAACTATTTATTATCAATACTTTATTAAATATCCTTTCGATCAATGGGATTTACGAAAATTGGTTGATGCTTTTAAATTGCGTGACCAAGAGTTGACTGATGCATTAGAAAATACTTTAGACAAATTAAACACCTTCAAATCTATTGAAGAATTGCGAGAATGTAAGGCTACTTTAAAAGGATTAAGCGAGTACTTTATCGACCAACGCAAGACCAAAGCCGAAATAGGTATAGAAAAGGCTGTTCAATTACTGTCATCCGTCATCATTCGCAATGAAGGCAGTAGCTTGGGCAATTTGCGCTATGCTTTATATATTGATAATCGCATCATAACTTTTTCAGCGCGGCCAACCATTAAAGCTCCTTGTGCCATCGTTGAAGATAGGCTTACCGGTACCGAAATTTGTGAACTAAAATACCGCTATGATGAATGTTACGGGGATATAGACAATACAATTAAGGTTAGTTATAATATCCCTGAAGGAAAAAAAGCAGAACAAATTTTCTATTTTGATATCAATGAAAATTAAACTGCTCCCTGTACACGTGCTAATGATACTACCAATTGTGTAGTTAAGAATTAACCATCTCAGTAAACAGTTCTAAAATAGGAGGTTTTGACCTTGCTATTGCAAGCAGTAATATCAATATGTTGAATGATAAGCGAATTTTGTTAAGAATTTCAAAATACAAATGAACATTCATTCATATATTCATTTAATTGATTAGCTTTGCGAGAAATTTTAAAATCATGCATAGAAGATATCTATTTTTGACGGTATTTGCCTTGATGTCTGCACTCTTGATAGGGCAAATTTTTGAACCTATACAATGGTCGCATACACTCAAAATCACAGGTAAAACAAGCGGAGAAGTTATTCATAAAGCTACCATAGAGGGTGATTGGCATTTGTATGGTATGGACATTCCTGAAGGTGGTCCGCGACCTACAATGTTTGTATATGAAACATTCGACAATGCCGAAAAAGTCGGCGGCATAGTGAGTCAATCCAAGCTTACGGAGTTTTTCGACAAGAACTTCAATATGAATTTGACTTGGTATTCGCAGGAAGCCGTTTTTATTCAAAAAATCAAATTCAAAGATGCTTCCAAAATTCATATTGAAGGCTATGTAGAATTTATGGCTTGTGATGATACGCAATGCCTTCCTCCGGATGCGGATGAGTTCGTTTTACAAGGAGAAAAAACCGCAACAGCAGCTGTAAATACCACTCAAACAACTACGACAAGTCCGGTTAACAACCAAGCTGAGACTACCACAGCAGTGCCCACTACAATAGATATTACTGATGAAACTACAAGTCAGTTTATTGAAACAGATGCCATTACCGACTACTGGCAACCGGTAGTAGAAGAATTGCGTGCCTACGGCTCACAAACCGGCACTACAGGCGATGCTTCCTTATGGTTTATCTTTATTGCAGGTATGATAGGCGGATTTATAGCTTTATTTACGCCTTGTGTTTGGCCTATTATTCCTATGACAGTCAGTTTTTTCCTAAAAAGATCAGAGAAAAAACGTAGGGGGAGAAGGGATGCCATCTTATATGGGTTGGCCATCATCATTATATATGTAACGCTCGGCATATTAATCACCGTTATTTTCGGTGCGAGCGCCCTGAACAGCATGTCAACCAATGCCGTATTTAATATTTTATTCTTTGCATTATTGGTTGTATTTGCCATTTCATTCTTTGGTGCTTTTGAGATTACCTTGCCTGCTTCATGGACAACCAAATTGGATGCGAAAGCCGATTCCACTGCCGGATTTCTCAGCATTTTATTCATGGCTTTCACCTTGGTATTGGTGTCGTTTTCATGTACAGGACCTATCATTGGGACTTTATTGGTTGAAGTTTCTGGCTCGGGAACCATCTTAGCTCCTGCCATAGGTATGCTCGGATTTGCATTTGCTTTATCCATTCCATTTACCTTCTTTGCCTTCTTCCCATCCATGTTGAAATCCATGCCGAAATCAGGCGGATGGCTCAATACGGTAAAGGTGGTACTTGCATTCTTAGAACTTGCCTTGGCATTGAAATTCTTATCCGTAGCCGACTTAGCCTATGGTTGGAGGATATTAGACAGAGAAGTATTTATTTCCTTATGGATAATTATCTTTACTTTATTAGGCTTCTATTTGCTTGGAAAATTAAGGTTTCCCAATGACAGTGAATCTAAACATACTTCTGTATTTGGGGTATTTGCAGCCACAGTTTCCTTAGCATTCGCAGTATATATGGTCCCCGGCTTGTGGGGTGCACCACTTAAATCCATCAGTGCTTTTGCACCACCTTTATATACGCAAGACTTCAATTTATATGACAGCGAAGTACATGCAAAATTTGCCGATTATGATGCGGGGATGGACTATGCAAACAAGCATGATATGCCGGTAGTGGTTGACTTTTCAGGATATGGTTGCGTGAACTGCCGGAAAATGGAAGCTTCTGTTTGGACACATCCAAAAGTGAAAGAGTTATTAGAAAATAAATATGTTTTGATTACCTTATTTGTAGATGACAAAACACCTTTGGATGAGCCTTATACCATAGAGGAGAATGGTAAAATTAGAAAGATTCGCACAGTAGGTGATAAATGGAGCTATCTGCAAAGGCATAAATTTGGTGCCAATGCCCAGCCTTTCTACGTGATGTTAAACGCTCAAGGTATGCCTTTAAATAATTCTTATAGTTTTGATGAAAGTGCAGAAAACTTCATCAACTGGCTAAGCAAATAGTACATTTAGGTGTGCAAAAGGTAAAAATGTACGCAAAAGGTAAAAAACAGCATAGCTGACAAAATTTCAGTTAGATACTGCCAAAACAAGCTATTATTTGTTTTGGCAGTATTCTTGTCAAATGACAGCCTGTCATTTTAAAACATAAAACATTTCATATACATAGCAATGACTAAAAAGAAAGTGGAAGTAAAAGCAGAAGAAACTATCAAGGAGCAAGCTGTTCAAGAAGAAAAAGAAACATGTACGGAAGAGCTAACAGCACAAGAACCAACTGATATTGCAAGTTTAGAAGAAGAGATAACCGACCTAAAAGATAAGAACCTCAGATTAATGGCAGAGTTTGATAACTTCAGGAAAAGAAGTATGAAAGAGCGTGCCGATTTAATTAAATATAGTGGTGAAGATATCCTCAAAAAAACCCTACCTTTAATTGATGATTTCGAAAGAGCTTTGCAGGCTATGGAGACCGCTGCTGATGTTGGAGCGGTGAAAGAAGGTGTAGAGTTAATCTATTCAAAGTTTATGTCTTTCTTAGGAGAAAATGGGGTGCAAATCATACAAACTGAAGATGAAGTATTTGATACTGACTTACATGAAGCTGTTACGACCTTCCCAGTAGAATCAAAAAAACAAAAAGGAAAAATTATCGACTGCGTATCTAAAGGTTATACTTTGAATGATAAAGTTATACGTTTTGCGAAAGTAGTAGTCGGAGAATAAACAACCATCAATACAATTTACAAAAGTGTCCAAAAGAGATTATTATGAAGTTTTAGGGGTTAATAAAACCGCTACAGCTGATGAAATAAAGAAGGCTTATCGTAAGAAAGCCATTGAGTTCCACCCTGATAAAAATCCGGATGACAAGGCTGCTGAGGAAAAATTTAAAGAAGCAGCTGAAGCATATGAAGTATTGAGTGATGACAATAAACGTCAGCGCTACGACCAATTTGGTCATGCCGGCATGAATGGTGGTGCCGGAGGTTTTGGGTCTATGGAAGATATATTCTCTAAATTTGGAGATATATTCGGAGGGCATTTTGGTAGTTTTAGTGGATTTAGTGGCTTTGGTGATTTCGGTTTTGGCGGTTCCGGCAGAGGTAACCGCGTACGTAAAGGCACTGACTTAAGGGTAAGGGTAAAACTCAGCTTAGAGGAGATTGCCAAAGGTGCA
>CAYPYZ010000069.1:7177-9209 GCA_964414805.1 uncultured Paludibacter sp. | reverse complement strand
ATCAAAACCGGACTGATGCGTTATAATGCAAGTTCAGGCAAGTTAGAACATGTAATAGAAGGCGTAGAAGTTTATGGGGTAGCTATAAACAATACAAAATCTAAGTTGTTCTAATTTACACTGTATCAACTTAGCTATAAAATAAGAACAATAGTAGCATTGTATATGCTTAGAATATCCATATCATGATTAGAAAAAGTTTTAGTATCGCTATTTGCATGTTTTTAATTGGGTTGACTTTAAATGCCCAAAACCCTAAAAGGGAAATTAGAGCCACTTGGTTAACTACTGTATGGCGGATGGATTGGCCGGGCGTAACTGTTCCTGCTCCAACAGGTAGCAATGAAGCAGCACGAGAGACAGCTCGTAATCAACAAAAAACGGGTATGATTACCATTCTTGACAGATTAGAAAAAGCCAATTTCAATACTGTATTTTTTCAAATACGTGGTATGTCAGATGCATTCTATAACTCTAAATACGAACCTTGGAGTGCTTATTTATCTTCTACACGTGGTGCAGATCCGGGTTGGGACCCTTTGCAATTTGTATTAGACGAAGCGCACGCAAGAGGTATGGAAGTGCATGCTTGGATCAATCCATATAGATATTCAACAGCAGCTGAAAGTCATGGTAATTTGCCAACTGACTACGTTAACACCCACCCGGAATGGTTGATAGATTATGGTTCTGATACCAAAATTCTTAACCCGGGCATCCCGGAAGTTAGGGAACGTATTTACGATATTGTGGAAGATATCTTGACTAAATACAATGTAGACGGAATAGTTTTCGACGATTATTTCTATGTTAGCGGTACCAAAGATCATATGGACCAAGCTCAATATGATATGTACAACCCAGACAATTTGGGTAGGAATGATTGGCGTAGGGCTAATGTAAACCTGATGGTCAAGGAGGTACAAGCACGTATTAATAGTGTGAAACCACATGTTAGTTTTGGTATCAGTCCCGCAGGCGTTGCAGCTTCAAGTGCTGCAGTAGCCGCCGGACATGGGATACCACCCTGCCCTGCAGGAAGTGACTGGCAATATAGCAGTATTTTTAGTGATCCGGTAGCTTGGCTGAAAGAAGGTACCATAGATTATATTTCACCGCAAGTGTATTGGACTATTGGTTCTAATAATGATTATTCTAAAATTAGTCCTTGGTGGGCTAAAGTTGCTAACTTCTTTAATAGACAATACTACTCAAGTAATTATAGCTCTTTCTTAGGGGCAGAATTGTCTAAGCAAATTAATATCAATAGAGATGCTGACTTGAATGGTACAACGGGTATAGTGTTCTTCCGTACTGCCGACCTCACCCTTCAGACCATCAATAAATTGAAAGAAGTTGAGCACGCCACTAAAGCATTGAATGCAGTTTATGGTTGGAAAACTGCTCCAAGTCAAGGTATAGTTGACAATATATCTTTGAGTGGACAAAAGCTTTCGTGGACTTATGCTGCAAACGATGTGCGTTATAGCATATATGCCATTCCAAATGCAAAGAGCAATGATGCTGATATTTTCTATAGTCCTAAATATTTACAAGGCATATCTTATAGTAAAAACTTCACATTGCCAAGCGGTATTTCTGCTTCCACGCATAAAATTGCAGTAGCAGTATACGATATGTATGGACATGAACATGCACCAAGGGTTATGGGTGAAGCGGTTACAACAGCCACACAAGCCCAATTAACTTATCCTGCCAATGGACAGGATGTAGCTTTACCGGCTTTCTTTACTTGGCAACCGGTGGCAGGAGCTTCTCACTATATTTGGGAACTATCTGAAGATGCAGGTTTTACGAAGCCTTTAGATACAAGAGAAACTTTGGAAGCTAATTTTAATTCAGGATTAGTAACCAGTCTGAAGGATGATACCGACTACTATTGGCGTGTTAGGACAGTTAAGCCCAATGCCAATATAACCACATCCGCAGTCTATAAATTTCAAGGGACTAAATTTAAAATTACTTCACCGGAAGATGGTGCTGATAAAATTACTTTAACGCCTACATTTAC
>CAYPYZ010000069.1:0-7077 GCA_964414805.1 uncultured Paludibacter sp. | reverse complement strand
TATGGTTCGGAGATAGAGCTTAAATGGCAAGCTCAAGACTCCAAAGGTTTTAGGGCTGAGTTAGGTACCAGTTCGAGTTTCCCAACAAGAGGGACAAAATTATTAACTGTAGACCCATTCGTATATAGCGCTACTTTCACAGGTTTAGATGATGGCACCTACTATTTACGGGTTAGAGCAAGAGATGGCGAAGGTTTAACCGAACCATCCGATTATATCACAGTAAATTTAGTATTTGCCAATTCAGTTCCACAAGTGCACGAAAACAGTGGAATTTATAGCTATCAAGATGATAATGGCAACCAACTATTGGTTATTTCACCCAACACTGCCGAAGAAGTAATGATGCATGTATATACGATAGATGGTATGTTGGTTAAGGAAGAAAAGCATACGCTAAATGCTGGAAAAAACATCATTAATTTGAACTGGCAAACGCAAGCCAAAGGCATGTATATAGTACAAATTACGAACGATAACTTAAAAGAAACAATTAAAATTCACTATTGATTGAAAGTATTTTTTTGAGAATTAGTTACTTAAATTTTTGTATTTTAAAACTTATTTGTATTTTTGAAGATTAAAACTAAGCAATGACTTTATTAACTATTTTAAAAACAAACAGTATGAAAAAACTTACTTTATTCCTGATTGCTTGCTCAGTATCCCTTATGGGATTTGCAGCAGGTGGTAACATCACCTACGAATTGAATGGTGGTGTGACGAACGACCATGGATGGCAAAACAAAAATGACATGTACATGGGTCTAAACCAAGCTTGGAATACCTTTAGTGGAACAAGCACAGTATGGAAATCTTTGGACGAATTATTAACCGGTGGTGGTGACCCAATTGCTTCGGGTATTCCCACAGAAGCTGCTGCCATGGCTTTAACTTTTATAGAAGATGCTACAGTTAAAGCTGAATGGCAATGGTTAGTGGATTATATGGATGCTACCTGTGAAGCGCAAGAGCAAACTCTTCCCAGCTCCAATGCTTCATTCTTACGTTATAATTTATCTGCTTTCTTTTTAAGCGCACATCGTACAGGTTGGCCGATTTCTGCTGATTATGCAGTTGCCGGACAACCAGAAGCCTTTATTCCTGCTTGGGAACATGCTTTTGCTGGTCCTGATAGCTACGATGGAACTGAAGAGGTAATTATTCCTGATCCTTTTAAAGCGGACGAATCCTTTGCAGGTTGGTATGACAATGCTGCTTTTGATGGAGAACGTATTACCAAAATTGCAGCAGGCACTGATGGTGATATTACCTTATACGCAAAATGGGGTGACTATGTACCTACAGTAGCAGAAATTCAAACATTAGATGCTGATGAAGAAACTTTAGCAGCCGGAACAGTAACTTACAGCAATGGCTTAGTTGCATATATACAAGACGCTACCGGAGGTATTAAGGTTGAATTTACTGCTGATCCTGAATTAACTGCCGGTGATAAAATTCAAGTAAATGCTGTTGTAGCAACGCTTGGTGCTTACAAAACATTAGCTTCTGCAGAATTAGATAGCAAAGTTTCTGGTTCATTACCAGCATCCCCAACTGTCTCATTAGATGCAATAACCGCTAATACAGCTGACTATATCTTTGAATATGTGAATTTTGTTGGTATTGAAGTTCAAGGTAAATCAGGTGATGAACTTACTTTAAAGAATGGCGCTAATACCGTTAAGTTAATAGCTGACGTAGATTTTGCAGCAGGCGAAAAAATTAATTTTACTGCTGTAGTAAGTATTGAAGATGGTGATGTAGTTTTATTAGCATTGCCAGCATGGGTAGCTGAAGCTCCATTAGCAGCAGTTGACCCTGCCGCGTATCCTGCTAAAGGTGATGGCAAATATACTTTAACTAACAAGTGGATCATTTCTGACGTAATGGATAACTTCGTAGCCAATAGAATTGGTACAGGTGATAACGTACGTGCTATGGTTGCTATAGATGGTAAATTATATTTTGCTAACAGAAAAGATGTTGACAATCATGTGTTGGAGATAGCTGTTGTAGATGGTGAAACAGCCAAACAATTAGACCCAATCAGATTGAAAAACTATGTGTTCAGACATGGAGAAGAACAATCTCCTGTAAGTCTTCCATTAAACGACATTAAGAAAGACAATGCTGGTAACATTTTGGTTGGTAACTTGATTACTTCCAATGCCGGTGTATTCCAAGTTTGGAAAATTGACTTAGAAACAGGTGATGGTGAATTGATCGTTGATGAAATACTTCAAGAAAATCCTGACTTTGCAGAAGCAAGTGTACGTTTTGATGCCTTTGGTGTTTGGGGTGATGTGGATGACTATGCTATCATTATGGCAGTAAGTGCTGAAGACATGGCTGCTTATAAATGGGAAGTTTATGAAGGTGAAGCAATGCCTGCAGAAATGATTGAAATTGACAATACTGAAGAAGGAACTTTCTTAACAGGACTTCCTAATCCAGGTACTGCACCACAAATTTTCCCAATGGATGAAGACTATTTCTATATAGACGGCTGGGAAACTCTTCCTACTTTGATTGACATGGACGGTAATGTTGTAGACGGATTCTACAATGTTGACGAAGAAGTTGAAAACTGGACTTCAAGTTTTTCAACTAAAACAGGTCATAACGGTTTAATTGAATTTTCTGTAGGCGATGACCACTTCTTCTTGATGGCATTCACCAACACAGTGGGAACTCCTCCATCTTCATTCCGTTTGTTCAAATGGAAAGATGCTAACAAAGAATTTAAAGATATTGAATCTTTATGGATACTTCCTGCAGCCGGTATGGGTGGACAAACCAATGCTTATCGTACTGCTGTTCCTTCAGTGGAAGTTGACGAAGATGCAGGTGTAGCTACTATCTATCTCTATGCAGGTAATAATGGTTATGGTGTTTATGAACTTACAGTTAGTGGAGGAAGTGGTTTACAAGAAACTGCTAACAGCACTGTAAAAGTAAGCGTTCACAACCAAAACATCAAGTTCAACCAAGAGCTTACATCTGTGGCAGTTTACACTGTAACAGGTCAATTAGTGAAACAAGCTAAAAACGTAAATACTGTAAGTGTAACCGGCAATGGTGTATATATCCTTAAAGCTGTTACTTTAACAGGTGAAGAAGCTGTTCACAAAGTAATCGTAAAATAACAAGTTCTTTTTGAGCTTACTCTTAAAAAGGTGGTGGTATTTCCACCACCTTTTTCAATTTAATATAGCCCCTCGAACTGTTACAGTATTATATTGGAAAAAAAACGGGGGTTCAACATTTTTCAAAAGACATAAAAAAATTCACATGAGAATAATTCGACTATTATTTATACTAATAACACTCACTGTATTTACTGGCTATACTGGAGCCCAAGAAATGACACTCAATGGGATTACCTACAGCGTGGATACTTTGGAGAATCATCAAGTTGGACCCGCAACACAATACGTTTCTATGCGCTTAAGAGCTACAGGCAGACGATTGGATATCTTCTTTCTTAAAACGGACGTTTCTAATCCCTATGTGGAAATTAGAACTGCCTTAGGAAAAGACTCCATTTATACCGGTGAACCAACTTCAGTATTAGGTAAAAGAAAATCTACAGAAGGTGCTTACTATTTTGCAGGTACCAATGGTGATTTCTACGCAACCTCAGGTTATGTAGGATATCCAACCGGTGGGAATATGGTAGATGGTGAAATTGCTAAAATACCAACCGCAAGAGCTGTCTTCACTTTTTCTGATATGAAAGTTCCGAACATAGGTGTTGCTACTTATTCAGGAACAATCGAACGTGGTGACGATATTTGGACAATTAATTCTGTCAATCACCTTCGCGGCACCGACCAATTGGTTTTATATAATCAATTAAATGGCAAAAGAACACGTACTAACGAGCATGGAACAGAAGTGCTTATACAATTATTACCCGGAAATTCTTGGGGAACCAATAAGACCCTGAAAGCTAAAGTCATGGCTATTGAGAAAAACATTGGTTCTATGGCTATTCCTAAGGGACAAGCTGTATTATCTGGTCATGGCACTGCCGCAACAGCATTAAACAACCTGGCAGTCAATGATGAAATCGATATAAATTTAAATATTAAAATAAATGGTGATACCCAAGCCAATCAGTTACAAATGACAGGTGGCGATGGCTACAAGCCAATGCTATTAAATGGCGTAATAGAAACCAGTAACATATGGAATGAGCTGCATCCTCGTACCGGATTAGGTTATAGCATGACCGGAGATACGGTGATTTTCTGTGTAGTAGATGGTCGCGGTGCCTCCAATGGCGTTAACACCAAACAATTAGCCGAACTGATGAAAAGTGCCGGCGCATGGTCAGCTTTCAATATGGATGGTGGCGGATCAAGTACTATGTATATAGATGAATACGGTAAAGCGGTGAATGCCACCAGCGACGGTCCCGAAAGATCTGTGTCCAATAGTGTGTTCATTGTATCTACAGCACCTACCGACAATCAAATTGGTGTTATCAAACCCTATAAACCCAACTTGATATTACCAAAATATGCTGAATTTATTCCCCAATTCTATGGTTATAATCAATATGAGGTGTTATTAGACAATGACTTACAAGGAGTTGAATTAACCTGCCCTGAATCCTTAGGAAGAATTGAAGGCAATAAATTTATTGCTACAGGTAGTACTCCGGGACAAATCACTGCTAATTATATGGGTTCAACAACAACTATCAATGTAAGTTTTGTGAATGTTGATAGTATCAAGATTCGCTTGGACTCAGTCATTGTAGATAATAGAACTACCTATCCGGTAGAGGTTATCGGACACACTAAACACAATGATGCTTTATTATCTCCTGTTGCCTTGGATTGGACTGTAGAAGATGAAAATATTTGTATAGTAGAAAATGGTGCAGTGAAAGCCTTGTCTAATGGCAGTACCGTTATCAGCGGCACTATAGATGGCATTACCGAACATTTATTAGTGAAAGTAGAAATTCCCGAAAGTGGTGCTATAGTTGGCGATGAGCTGAAACATGACGAATGGACTTTGAGTTTCTCATCTCAATATAAGAATAAAGCTGAATTGAACGAAGAAAATTTACCGGAAGGATGGACACATGGCTCTGCTATCAATTTCACCCATGCTGCCGGTCGTTCTCCTTACTTAGAATTAGCGAAAGAGACTGTTTTGTATGGACTCCCTGACACGGTGAAGGTAGTTATGAACATAGGTGATATGGAAATTATAGAAGCAGTAGTGAGCATGAGAGCTAATCAAGGAAGTACAGTCACCACCAAATTTGAAAGCTTTACTAAAAATCAAGATTTCTCTTTAGATATTCCCGTAAGTTCAATCCTTGATACTGAAGACAGAGGAATATATCCTATATGGTTTGAGAAAATCAGGTTTTTCCTCAATGCTTCTGGTTTGACAGCTAATAAGGATTATATATTAGCAATGAAAGAATTAACGCTTTGCTATGATGGTGTTGAAATTTCGCAACTTATTCAAACTGAAAGGAATTTTTTTGAAGTGTTTCCTAATCCTGTAAGTAATGGCGAATTGTTTATTAAATTGGATAATAACGATCAATCACCTATCGCTGTAAGCATATATGATGCTTCCGGAAGAATAGTGAAGACACAAAGGGTAAATCAATTATCCACAGGAACAATCAATCTTTCTATACAAGATATACAAGCAGGAATTTACTATCTGCAAGTTGAACAAAACAACAAGACCAACGGAGTTAAACTTCTTGTGAAATAACAATTTAGTTGACTTATGTATGTATATGCCTGCTTTTATATTTTTTTGAAGCAGGCATATAAAAAATTTACTTCAGCAGGAAACTGCAAAACAATCTCACCATTCAATTTTCATCTTATGAAAACATATAGACTTATTGCTGCTTTGCTCATTACTACGCTACTATCCACTTTGAGTTATGCACAAACATTAACCCTTAATGGCATAGAATATAAAGTTGACAGTTTAGAAAATCATCAGGTAGGACCTGCAACACAATATGTGGCATTGCGTTTAACAGCGCCGAGCAAGCGTATAGATGCGTTTTTCTTAAAAACTGATGTTACTAATCCTTATATAGACATACGTACTGCATTAGGGCAAGACTCCATTTATTCAGGAGAAACTACCGCAGCTTTAGCAAAAAGAAAGACCTCGGAAGGAGCATTTTATTTTGCCGGTACCAATGGCGACTTTTATGAAACCTCAGGTTATGTAGGTTATCCTGTTAGTGGTAATATGGTGAACGGAGAAATAGCTAAAATCCCGGGTGCTCGTAATGTGTTTACATTTTCGGAAGATAAAACACCTAATATTGGAAAAGCTACCTATTCGGGAACTGTTAAAACAGACGGAAAAACTTGGGCAATCAATTCAGTGAATCATTTAAGAGCAGAAAATCAATTAGTGCTATACAACCAACTGAATGGCAAAAGGACACGTACCAACAGCTATGGAACGGAAGTCTTGATACAACTACAACCCGGCTATGCTTGGGGAACCAATAAAACCCTAAAAGCTAAAGTTTTGAAGATTGAAAAAAATATAGGCAACATGATAATTCCTAAAGGACAGGCGGTTTTATCAGGACATGGGACTGCTGCTACCAACTTAAATGACCTCGCAGTCAATGATGAAATTGATATTAAACTTAATATTATCATCAATGGAAATGCTTCTGCCAACCAACTACAAATGACCGGGGGAGATAGCTATAAAATCATGTTGCTCAATGGAGTAGTAGAAACCGGTAGCGTTTGGGATGAATTACACCCTCGTACAGGTTTGGGCTATAGCGTTACGCGTGATACAGTAATTTTCTGTGTGGTTGATGGACGTGGGCTTTCGCAAGGGGTCAACACCAAACAATTAGCAGAATTGATGAAAAGTGCGGGAGCTTGGACAGCCTATAATATGGATGGAGGCGGATCAAGTACTATGTATATTGCAGAATATGGCAAGCCGGTGAATGCCTTGGTTAGTGGCGCACAGAGAGCTGTTTCAAATAGTGTGTTTGTGGTGGCAACTTCGCCTACTGACAATAATATCGGAGTAATCAAA
>CAYPYZ010000068.1:0-9411 GCA_964414805.1 uncultured Paludibacter sp. | reverse complement strand
TTGTTGTACTGGGCATCCAAAAAGATAGATGGTTTTAGATGTGATATGGCTGAAATGGTCCCTGTGGCATTTTGGCAATGGGTGATTGCGAAAGTGAAAGAACAATATCCGAATGTGATATTTATAGCAGAAATTTATAACACCAATGAATATCGCAATTATATTTTCACTGGTGGATTCGATTATTTATATGATAAGGTAGGGATGTATGATTTGCTGAAGGATATAGTCTGTCATCAGCAGGCGGCTTCCCAAATTACACAAGCTTGGCAATCTTTATCCGGAATTGAAGATAAGATGCTTCACTTCTTGGAAAACCATGATGAACAGCGCATTGCATCAGATTTTTTTGCTGCTGATCCGTGGAAAGCGATACCTGCATTGATAGTCTCTGCAAGTCTAACAACTGCACCTTTTATGTTGTATGCCGGTCAAGAATTGGGAGAACTTGGTATGGACACCGAAGGTTTCAGTGGATTGGACGGACGTACCACCATTTTCGATTATTGGGGTGTAAAGAGTTTGCAAGATTGGTCGAATAATGGTAAATTCGATGGTAAGAACTTAAGGAAAGACCAACAAAAGCTCAGAAAACTATATCAGCAAATAATGCAGTTATGTACAAAAGAAGCTGCTATTGCAAAAGGTAAAATGTACGATTTGCAGTATGCTAATTTCGATAATGCGGATTATAATACCCACAGACAATTTGCCTATTTTCGTCAGTATGAAAAGGATTTGCTATTGATAATAGTGAATTTCGACGATAATCCCGTGGATATTAAAGTCAATATACCTACCGAAGCTTTGGAGTATTTGCAGATTGAAAAGCATACAACTTACAAAGCACAAGATTTATTAGATTTGAAAAGAGTTTTTGATTGGGATCTAAAATCCTATATATCTGTTGATATTCCTGCATTTTCAGGAAGAATTATTAAATTGAAAACAAATGCTTAGAGGTTTATTTTATATATTCTTTTTCTATTTCCTTGGCGAACTGCTTAGTTTGCTGATTCAGGGCTTTATACCCGGAAGTGTTATAGGTATGCTATTGCTGTTTTTTAGCCTGTGGTTTAAACTACTTAATCCGGAAGCTGTACGACAAACAGCCACGAAAATCACCCGTAATATGGCTATCTTTTTTGTGCCTACTACTGTTGGTGTAATGGCTTATACCCAATTGTTTGCAGAATCTATGTTAAGTATTTTTGTCTCAATTATTGTAAGTACCATCCTTACTATGTTGGTGGTAGGTTGGTTGCAACAGTACTTAGAAAGCAAGAAAGGAGGCAAGCAAAATGTTTGAAAACTACGACTACATCAAGGATATTTTATCAGGTGAAATCTTTTTATTGGCACTTACCTTAGGTTGTTTTTTATTAGGAGTATATTTATATAAAAAGACCAAGATTTCTTTGTTGCAACCAATGATAATCAGCATTGTAACCATCATACCATTTTTAAAATTGACCGGTATAGATTATCAACTTTATTATGAAAAGACCTATTTATTGCAATTTATGTTAGGTCCTTCAGTAGTGGCATTAGGTTATGTATTATACGAACAAATTGAGCATGTAAAATCCAAGATTGTATCTATTTTAATTTCAATTATTGTGGGAAGCATCACAGCTATAGTCAGTGTAGTATTGATAGCCAAAGCATTTGGAGCAGATGAATTAATCACCGCCTCCTTAGTTCCCAAGTCTGTAACCGCCCCCATTGCTATGAAATTGGCTGAAAATATTGGAGGAGCACCATCCTTGGCAGCTGTTTTTGTGGTGTTATGTGGTGTTTTTGGTGCTTTAGTAGCACCCTTTATATTAAGATTAGCCGGCATCAAAAGTCCTACTGCCAAAGGTTTAGCCATAGGTTCTTCATCCCATGCATTGGGTACTTCCAAAGCCATAGAGTTAGGAGCTGTTGAAGGAGCTGTGAGCGGTTTAGCCATTGCATTGATGGGAGTTGCGACAGCCTTATTGATACCTTTTGCTGATAAATTCTTGTTGTAGAACAGCCCTAATATAATCTGACTTATCGTACTTTATACCTGCAATCTACTTTTCCTTTAGCAATTTGATTAAGTTTGGATTTAATCATTTGTCTACGTAAGGGTTTGACATGATCAGTGAATAAAATTCCTTCTATATGATCATATTCATGTTGGATAACGCGCGCTTTGAAATCCTCAAATTCCTCAATATGCAAGTTGAAATCCTCATCATAATATTGAATTTTAATCCATTGTGAACGAGGCACTTCTTCGCTGATGCCGGGAATACTCAGACAGCCTTCAGAACCAAGCAATTCTTCTTCGCTCATTTCTAACATGGTAGGATTAATCATAACTACCTTAAACTTAGCCATTTCAGGATTGTCATCGGCTAAAGCTGCTAAATCAATGACCAATAAACGAATAGCCAGACCTATTTGAGGTGCGGCCAATCCAACGCCATCAGCATTGTGCATAGTTTCAAACATGTTGTCGATCAGCTGTTTTAAGTCGGGATAATCAGCTGTAATTTCTTCGCCTTCCTTGCGTAAAACGCTATTTCCGTATAAATATATAGGTAAAATCATAGGGATGTTAAATAAGTCTGTAAAATAATAGTGGCAGCAACCTTATCGACTAAGGCTTTATTGCGTCTGGCTTTTTTCTTAATACCAGCTTCGATGATAGTTTTTTGTGCCAACGATGAGGTAAAACGCTCGTCTACAAATATAATTTCCTGATTAGGAAACTTTTTCTTTAGCTTATCAGCAAATGGTTGAATATATTGCATAGCCTCTGAAAGCGCTCCACTCATTTGTTTGGGTAGTCCAATCACAAATTTTTCAACCTGTTCCTGCGCCACATAATTTTCTAAATAAGTGAATATATTCTCTGTAGCAACTGTCTCTAAGGCATTTGCAGCTATTTGGAGTGGATCAGTTACGGCCAATCCAACCCTTTTCTTACCATAATCTATTGCTAAAACTCTTCCCATATTTAGAACCTACAAAAGTACAAAATTATTATTACTAACAAGAATAGATATTTTTTTGCAAAATAATAGTTTTTTTTACGTGTTTAATTCAAATATTTCTTCTACTTTTGCGAAACACAAACTAACACATTTTGATTATGAGAAACACCCTATTAGCAAGCCTGCTACTATTAAACTCTATTCTGTTTATTACAAATGCCCAATCATTATATCGTAGTACATATTTTTCAAGATGGTCATTACAGCTTAAAGGCGGATTTGACCACGTGAATATAGCCCCTATGGGTATATCTTTTAATGATCATGCGAGTTGGCTGACCGGTTTGTCCTTAGAAAAAACGATGAGTCCCTTGGTAGGTTATGGCTTTAATATAGACTATTTCAGATATGATAGGAGTAATGTCAATGGAGCTGTCATTGATCCATATATGCATGCTTCCGTTAATGTCTCTAATTTATTGCAACCTTCTCGTTTTAATAATATATTGAATTTCTATGTAAATGTAGGCGTTGGAACCAGCATGAACACCTTTAAAAATGCGATTTTTGCACCTGATACTGTTGGTATCAGTGGTTTCGATTATACTTATCCCTTGCTATTGGCCTCATCTATCAATGCCGAATTTAATCTTAGTTCAGTTATAGCTTTAGGTTTAGAAGCGGTTTACCACAGGTCGTATTCATTTCAGGGACTGCTGCATCATCGTTCAATCTATGCTATACATGCAGGATTACGTTTTAAATTCAATGCTTCTAATGGTAAGCATTTACGAAATATTGTCTTTAATTAGCTATACTGATAGTTTGTAGATTCATAAAAAAGTAGTACTTTTGTACTCGGGTAGGCTCTATACGACCAGCTCCCTGTAAATTCCCCCAGGGCTTGACCGCAGCAAGGGTAGCAGGTTGTAGCGGTGCGATGTAGTAAGCCTACCTTCTTTTTTTACAAGATTCCACTTTGAATTTGATAGTTTGTATTTGATAAAAAAAACATGCTTACAGTTTATTACCGTAAGCATGTCTAAATTTTTAGATGTATATTCTTAGATGTATAGTCGCAATGATTGCTTGCTGTAAAACTACTTACAAATTAGCCATTTTAATTGCAGTAATAGCAGCTTCAACCCCTTTATTGCCATGAATTCCTCCCGCCCTGTCTAAAGCCTGTTGCATCGTATCGGTAGTAAGTACACCGTATATCACGGGACAAGCATTTTCTATGGTGTTCAAATGAGCAATACCTTGCGTAACACCCTCACACACATAGGTGAAATGAGGAGTTTCTCCTTGAATTACACAGCCCAAAATAATCACGGCATCGTATTGCTTTTGTTTTAAATCGGCATATACATACTGTTTAGCTGCAAAAGTTAGTTCAAAAGAACCCGGAACATGCGTCACCACAATATTCTCTTTCAATACACCATTGGTTGTTAAACCCTCGATTGCACCTTCTAATAAAGCATGCGTTACCTCGTCATTCCAATCAGAGACGGCAATGGCATAGCGCTGTTTTGCCAAGATTGTTTTGGCAGGCAAAATATTCGGGTCGTATTCAGATAAGTTTTGATAAATAGTAGCCATTATAGTTTATTGAAGACGAGTAATATATTTGTCTATATCACGAGCTTCATGGCTCATAGGATATTTTTCTTTAATTTCTATGAAATTTTTCAAAGCTTTTTTGGTATCTCCCGTGGCTTCCAATGCCATAGCAGCCTTTTTCAAGAAAATAGGCGCTGTCACTTCATTATCAAATCCAGCAGCTTTCGTAAAGTATTTAATAGATTTGGCCGTTTGATCCAATTGAATATAACAATCACCAATGAGTCCTATAGTCGTGGCAGCTAAATAGTTATCACTCCCATCATAAGCTGATAAATAATGGATAGCATCCTCATAATTACCAAGATTATAATGAGCGATACCGGCATATGCTTTCGCTAAATTTCCGGAAGCTGTGAAGCGATATTTTGAACTAATAGCCTCTAATCCAATAGCCTCAAAGTCATCGCCTTGCAAAGCCAATTGGAATGAATCCCTTTCAAAATACTGTTGAGCCTTATACATTTCGTGTGCAGCAGTAGCAGAACGAGGTTTAACTATATAATTACTAACTGCTAAGAATACCATTACTAAAACGGCGATACCTATAACAGTATACATAATTTCTTTTTGATACTTTTCAATAAATGCTTCAGAGGCTGATAAAGCCTGTTCAACGTTTTCAAACTGATCTTGTTTGTTTTTGTTTTTCTTTGACATTGTAGTATTACTAATGATTGATGATTGAAAATTTTTAAAACGGCTACAAAAATACCAATTTATTTCGAATATGAAAAATATATATTGTGACAATACAATCATGAAAACCAAATGTACCTCTAAATGAAAATTATATGTGCATTTTATAATCATTGGATTGAGACTTTAATAAGAATTCCCTTGTTGGTATTCATGAACCCGTCGCTAAACAGCATTAGAAATTTTCTATGGTTTGAAGCGACGGGTGCTAATATCCCTCTCTATGACCGTCATCCTGAGCGATAGCGAAGGATCTCCTGCAAATACTTTGCTGTAAGTTAGCTACAGGCTTACGGTGGTATGGTGTCCGGAGGACGCAATATGATTAACCGTAAGATTTATCTTATGGTCAGTGTGGTAAAAGATAGGCTCTCCGCCCGTAGTGGCGGCACTATTATCTTCAAACTAAAAGAATAGTACATTATTATATACCCGCACAAAACAATATCCCATATGAGACAATATTTAAGTCAGTCATAATTAACCATGAGATTCATTGATAACATTAGCTTCTAACCAATTTATTATTACCACTTCCCCCTAAAGAAATTGAAGAGATTGAAGACGTTGAAGAAGAATAAAAAATAGAGCCGAGCAGTTGATGTTCGGCTTTTCTTGTTGCTCAAGATACTTTTACAACAGTATTTGTAAGATATTTTTAGCTTTTTATATTATTACATAATTTTTTATGTAAAAACTTTTAGAAAACCTATATATACCATGTGTAGTTAAAGAATTATTACTATATTTGCAATACAAATGAACTTTGAAATAATGGCCGCATTGTTTTGGGATTGGAAAACTCAACACTTTACAACTATACCGAGTAATGTTTGCTTTTAATGGCGGGCTGCGCCTTCGGGTAAGTCTTCGACTCGGCAGATTACAGAGAAAGTAAGCATCTCAAATCCTGTTTACAGGAGTTTTCTCGATAAAAACAGTGCGGTTCATTATTTTTTTATATCTCTCCCAACACACTATTTCACTTCAATTTTATTCTATTTTCAAAAAACGCTTGTTATTTTAAAAAATATACATAGCTTTGCACCGAAGTAATACATACAAGTAGTATATTATGAAATTGTCTAATACCTCGCAATATGCTTTACGTGTACTTTGCTTTATGGCAAAGGATGACACGCAATTATATACTGCAAAATTCCTGATTGAAGAGTTAAATATTTCTGACAAGTATTTGCGCCGTATCATGACAAATCTTACCAAAGCCGGTTTTATTCATAGCATTATGGGTAGGGGAGGAGGTTATAAATTCAATAAAAACCCGGATGAAATTTTTATTGCTGATGTGGTTGATTGTTTTGAAGGTATGCAGACTTACTTGAATTGTGTATTAGGATTTCATCGATGTGATGATGATAATCCTTGCGTGATGCACCATATTTGGGAACCCATCAGAGATAAAATAAAAGTAATGTTTACTACCCATTCTATCAGAGACTTAGATGTTAATTTAGTCAATAAGTATTAATCAATATCCTTTATTAAAAAACAAATTATATTAACTATTAATCATTTAAAATTGCCTTATGAAACAATCTTTTTTAGACAAATTTATGAGCAGAAAAGGCCTTTATACAGCCTTTTGGATAATAGCGCTCATCATGGTAGCTATGCTGATTCGCTATACGGCAACTTTGCAAAAGGAAGTACCGCCCATTCCGCAAGAGGTAAAATCTGAAAGTGGTGAAGTACTTTATACCTATGATGATATTATCAAGGGTAAAGAGTATTTCCAGATGTTCGACTTAACCGACTGGGGTACTTTATTGGGTATGGGTGCTTATATGGGACCCGATTTCTCAACGGATTTCTTGCATTATCGTATTGAATTTTTGTATGATTATTATGGTCATGAGATTTATGGAAAGGGAAATTCTGACTTAACTGATATCGAGCGAGGTGCAGTGAAAGTGAGGGTTATACAGGACATCAAAAAACAAACTGAATTATTGGAAGAAACTACCGTTTATACCCAAGCTTCAGCCAATGCTTTTCATGAAAATGTAATTTACCTGACTGATTTATTGGTGAATGGCGATCCCGAAAGAGCATTCAGAGGTGGTATTATTACGCCAGAGGAAGCTGCTAAAATTGCCTGTTTTGTTGACTGGGCACAATTGGTTTCTTCTTCTTATAGAACGGGAACTGAACGTACTTGGTCGAATAACTGGCCACCGGAACCACGCATTGATCAGGATTTGACTTTCTATTCGCATAAAGTATCTCTTTGGGAGTTCCTATTGCTTTGGACATTTACCATAGTGGTTATTTTCTTATCTTATGAATATCTTCTTAAAAAGAAAGAAGACGATAAATTAGAAGAACCATTACAAATTACCAAAATTTTTAAATCCCAAAAGAAGTTACTGAAATACATTCCTATAGTAGCCGGTTTGTTCGTAGTACAGCTGTTTATAGGTGGTTATTTAGCACATTTATATACAGAACCGACCAAGGATTTTGTGCTTTCTCAAGAATTATTACCATTCAATGTGTTGCGTTCTATGCATACGCAATTGGCTATCTTATGGGTGGCAGTTGGATGGCTGGTGGGTGGTCTACTCATAGCACCATGGGTTGCTAATAAAGATCATAAGTTTCCTTGGTTGATAGATGTTCTATGGATATCTTTGGTTGTAGTGGCCGTAGGTAGTATAATTGGTTTGTATATGGGTGCTACCGGTCAAATGCGCGATGTTTGGTTCTGGTTAGGTAACGAAGGTCGTGAACTTATCAACCTTGGCCGCGTCTGGGATATAGGTTTGGTAATAGGCTTGGTGTTCTGGTTTTTACTGATTATATCCTTGATTAAAAAAGCCGCAACGGCTAATCCAATTGTCAGCACCATTATATGGTCAGCCTTTGCTATTGCAACTTTATATATCGCAGGTATGATGCCTATCCATAAAATTATGCCTAACTATACCATGGACGATTATTATCGCTGGTGGGTAATTCACTTATGGGTAGAATTGACTTTCGAATTGTTTGCTGCAGGTGTGATCGCGTTCTTTACCGTTTCATTGGGTTTGATTACGCATAAGACCGCTGTAAAAGTGATGTTCTTCGAGTTATTCCTTATTTCCTTAAGTGGAACATTGGGCGTGGGTCACCACTACTGGTGGCAAGGTTTGGATGAGTATTGGATTGCCATAGGTGGTATATTCTCTGCTTTAGAACCGCTTCCATTGGTATTGATGATTATTGATGCTTGGAAGAACCAAAAAGATATTGAAGAATCAGGACAAAAATTCGATTTCAAAATTCCATTCTTATGGATTGCTGGTTCGGCTGTGATGAACTGGATAGGTGCCGGTTTCTTCGGTATGGTGATCAACACACCAACTATCAACTACTATTCACACGGAACTTATCTCATTATGCCTCACGGACACGTAGCTTTATTAGGAGCATTTGGTTATATTTCCATCGCTTTCTTGTATATGGCTTCACGCACCAATGCCTTGGCGAATAACTTACAATGGGATGATAAATGGAGTAAAATTGGTTTCTGGGTATTGACTGCCGGAGCACTATTGTTTGTAATTCCTACCTATATAATCGGTATACATCAAACAGAAGTGGCTATGCAGTCCGGTTATTATGTTGCCAGATTACGCGAAACCGTTGAAGGCATGAAAGGCTGGATGTGGTTCCGCTTAGTTCCCGATACCTTAATGATATTAGGTGGTGTAATTATTTTCTTAGATTTGGGATATAAGACTTATATTGCTAAGAAGATAGCGGCATAAACTGCTAATTAGTTCATAGAAAAAGGAGGCTGTCTCATGATAATGTGAGACAGCCTCCTCTTTTTTTGTGCGGCTGAAGGGACTCGAACCCCCACGGATCGCTCCACTAGATCCTAAGTCTAGCGCGGCTACCAATTACGCCACAGCCGCAATTGTTTTTAATTTGCGGTGCAAAGATAAATAATTTTTTTGTAACTTTGCAAACTGAATAAAAAAAACCACTTGTAAGGTTCAAAATTATGGTAAAAATAACATTTCCCGATAGTTCGGTACGTGAATATAACGCAGGAATCACCGGACTTGAGCTGGCTGAAAGCATCAGCCCGCGTTTAGCAAAAGAAGTA
>CAYPYZ010000067.1:0-9427 GCA_964414805.1 uncultured Paludibacter sp. | reverse complement strand
TTTTTGTATTGAATATCCTTATAGATAAAATTTATTAAATCATTCAAACGCTTGATTATTAATCAACTTGGTTTTGTTAATCTATGCTCGCTGTATATTTGTAGTAGGGTGAAAAGTGTAAATATTAGGTTAAAATAAAGATAAATAGTAATTTTGTGCGCCTTTTGAAAAAGGTTTTAATAAAAGGATGTGTTTATTTATTAACTTAAAAAAGAAAATAATGAAGATTAAATCAATTTTTGCAGTAGTTTTATTGGCGTTAGCAGTAAATGTTTCTGCGCAAGTAGGTATTCAAGCTGGTTATGTAAATGTGACTGATAAGTTTACAAATACTTCATCAGAGGTGAATGGTTTTAATTTTGGACCTGTGGGTGAGTTTGGCTTAGTAAAAAATTTAGACTTAAGGTATGGTTTCTTATATACCTTATTAGCTGACTCAAAAGAAGGACTTCTTTCTACAACCACCACTTATACTGGTCATTTCGTAGATGTACCCGTTCAAGCGCAATTCTCTTTCCCTGTGAATAATTTAATTAAAGTATTTGCTTTTGGTGGACCAACATTGAATTTAGGTCTTGCACAAACTACTGTAACTAAAGGAGGTAGTGTAGAAGTTTCAGTGAATCACTATGAAGCCAATGATAAACTTTCACGCTTTGATGTGAAATTAGGTCTTGGTGCTGGTGTAAGATTCAGCAACTTTGAAGTGAGAGCTGGTTATGACTGGGGTATGTTAGACCTTGATGGTAGGGATAATCTTACACAGCACAGAAACCAGTTAACCGCTGCTTTGGTTTATCATTTATAAGCCGAATTGAATAATAGATTATCAGATTGAATTATATAAAATGGACTTGTTGCTATAAACAAGTCCATTTTTTTGTACTTTTGTAGTGCTCAAAACGTACATTTGTTTATTTGCACCATGGCAATTCGTAAAACTGATTTAACACCCATAGGAAAAATTATCAAACCTCATGGTATCCATGGGGAAATGTCCTTTAGCTTTACTACAGATATTTTTGAGACTGATAAACTTCCCTTCCTTTTTTTGGAAATAGAAGGCATTATGGTCCCTTTTGTAGTAACTGCATACCGCTTGAAATCTGATACTACCGGCCTGATTAACTTGCAAAATATTACTACTAAAGATATAGCGGCTCAATATGAAGGTATAGCTATATATGTACATCAAGATGATTTACGCAATTTGGAAGCTGTCAATATTGAATCTGAATATTTTGTAGGATTCCGGCTATCTGATAAGCAGTTAGGGGATGTTGGTACTATCATAGACATCGACCGCTCAACCGCCAATGCTTTGTTTGTTGTGCAGCAAGATGAAGAAGAAATCCTGATTCCCGCAACAGAAGATTTCATCATAGCAATAGATCATAAAGCCATGACAATTTTATTGGATTTACCGGAAGGATTGTTGGAATTGTGAGGTTTTTTAGTAGCATTATGCATTATGAGAGCACTACTTCTATATGAGTATAGCTTCGAGTGCAAGGTAGGTGGTAAACATATATTTTTTATAAAAGAATTATTTTAGCAATCAAATACGAACTTTTTAATATCAAAATAAAGAAAAATGAAAAAATTAATGCTTTGCATAATGCCGATCTTTCTGTTTGCATGTGCACAAAAAGAACAGACTGTAAGTTTTAATAATCCCTTGGACTTAGAATATGGAGATCCTTATATTTTAAATGCTTCTGATGGGAAGTTTTATATGTATGGAACGACCGGTAACTTGGATGGATTTAAAGTGTTCTCTTCCGATAATTTAGTTGATTGGCAGGATGAAGGGCAAATTTATCAAGGTGCTACGGAGGAATCGTGGACGGTAGATTGTTTTTGGGCACCGGAAGTATATGAGCGGCATGGGAAATTCTACCTGTTTTTTAGTGCTAACTGGAAAGAAAACCCAAACAATGAAGAAGAGAATTTTCGCATTGGTATAGCGGTGTCGGATAGTCCAACCGGACCATTTGAGGAGCTTCATGACCGACCTATCTTTGATCCGGGCTATCCAATTATTGACGCTAATCTATATTTTGATGATGCAAATGAAAAAGTATATTTATACTATTCTCGTTGCTGTTACAAACACCCGGTTGAAAGTGAAATTGCTGACTTAGCACGCGCTAATAATTGGTATGATGAAATTGAAGAAAGCTGGATTTATGGTGTTGAAATCTCTCCTGATTTTTCGGAAGTAATTGGCGAACCTGTTTTGTTACTACGACCTCCAGTTGCCTTAGATGACACCCAAGCCGAATGGGAAAGTCGCTCTGTAATGGCACAAGAAATCAATAGACGCTGGACAGAAGGTTCTTATTTGATAGAGAAAGATGGGGTGTTCTATATGATGTATTCAGCTAATTTCTTCGGTGGACAATACTATGCTGTGGGATATGCAACCGCTGATAATCCTTTAGGTCCATTCACGAAAGCTGAAAATAATCCTGTTTTACAGAAGAATACGGATGAAGGAGGTACCGTAACCGGAACCGGACATAATATGATTCTGACCTTGAATAATGGGGATATGTACTGTGTTTATCACGGACGTACCACAGAAACAGGTCGTAAAAGAGTAGTGTTTATTGATAAAATGAGTATTGCTGATGGACAGTTATTTGTTGATGGTCCGACTACTGACCTGCAAAGTATTCGCTTGAATTAGTAGCCGGCTCCCTAATTATTTCCTCATTTTAAATACTTCATCTTTAACCCACTGTGCCCATTCTACCGGTGATTTCGACTTGTCGAAGGTTTGCCATGGAATGGGTTTGCCAATGGTGATAGCGAAATGATTGCCCTTTTGCTTAAACATTTCATCCGCTAAATACATCATTTCTATATTGAATTTTATTCCCAAAAACTTACGTAAATTAGCTAAATTGTAAAAAAAGTTGGAGTTGCGACCTTCAAAATAAATAGGTACCACATCACGCTGGTATTCAATAGCTTTGCTGACGAAGTTTTTTTTCCACTCTAAATCCATGATTTCACCCTTAATCTTACGAGAACAAATACCAGCAGGAAAGGTAATCAAATGATGATCGGATTCGTATAACTCACGCATCATTTCAGCACTTTTTCTCGACTGACCACCTAACTTATTGACAGGTATAAAAAGCTCGCTCAAAGGCTCCAAATACATGATTAAATCATTGGAAAAGAAACGCACTTTCTCATCATACTCTTGGCCAATCAAATAACCCAAAGCAATGCCATCCATTCCTCCCAAAGGGTGATTGCTGACAAAAATATACCGTCCATCCTTGGGTGGCAAGTTTTCTCGTCCCTCAACAGAAGTGCTAACATCCAAATACGCTAAAGCACTCTTAATAAACTCGATATTCCTAACATCCGGGTATGTCTCAAAAAATTGATTAATTTCATCTTGGTGAACAATTTTCTTTAAATAATTCACCAAAAACTTGGGAACCTTGGTATTAGGTGCTTTTTCCTTTAATACCTCGCCCAAATCTAATTTAGTCAGTTCTTTTTCACTCATGATGCTATGTTTTTGAATGAACAAAAGTAATCAATTTTTTAAAATAGCCATATACTTAATGGCTGCTTTCCTACTTCCGTAGCAATTGGATTTATAAACTTTCTGAAGGCACTTCATTCATTGGGGCATAACTGCCTATCTAAATTAGAGCTGATTTTCTTGCTTAATCTCATAGTTAAATCTTATGACTACATTTTTCCCCACTTTGCTTGAGTTTTACTTTCAAAAAATGATATTTCACCATAAAATTCTGATAATCAAATATTCATATTTTTTATGATAAAATATTCTTGTTCATAAATATGTTGATAAGTTGTTGAATAGCCTAAACTTATGCCTTAATAACTTGTTGATAAATATTGGGTGGGGAAATGTGGGGAATCCAAAAACTTTTTATACTTTTACCCCTGCAAATCACATCCAATTGAAAATGACCACATTTATAGGAAAATATACAGCTAAAGCCGACGTCAAAGGGCGGGTTTTTATTCCCTCCGCCTATAGGAAAATTCTTCCGGAAGGTAGTAGAGAACAGGTAGTTATGCGTAAAGATGCCGAAAATCAATGTTTGGTTATTTATCCTGTTTCCATATGGAATGAAAAACTGACCAATTTCAAATCTAAATTAGATGAATGGAATCCGGTCGATCAAATGCTGTTGATGCAGTTCGTTTCAGAAGCCGAATGGTTAGATATTGATAGTCAGGGACGTGTGCTGATTTCCAAACATCATTTGGAAGCTATAGGCCTTGAAAACGCTGAAGTACTTTTTGTTGGTATGATAGATAGATTTGCAGTTTGGAGTCGTGCGAAATACGAAGAAGCCAGCATGTCAGCTACCGATTTCGCAGCATTATTAAGGAATAGAATGTCGAATAAACAAGAGGATTAATAATTACTGCAATGGAAACCACCGTTTATCACATACCGGCTTTATTGCGCCAAACCATTGATGGTCTGAATATCAAACCTGATGGGGTGTATGTGGATTGTACTTTTGGTGGTGGGGGACATGCTCGTGCAATTTTGGAAAAACTGAATAAAAACGGACGTTTGTTGGTGTTTGACCAAGATGAACAGGCATTGAAGAATGCTGTTGCAGACAAGCGTTTGATCTTAGTTCATGGTAATTTTAAGTACTTAAGCAATTTTTTAATTTATCATGGATATGAAAAAGTAGATGGAATATTAGCGGATTTAGGTGTCTCTTTTCATCATTTTGATGAGGCAGGTAGGGGTTTTTCTTTAAGATTTGATAGTCAGTTAGATATGCGCATGAATCAACAATCCAAGTTGACGGCAGCCCAAATCATCCAGACTTATACGGAAGAGCAATTAGCTGATGTGTTTTATTATTATGGAGAATTGAGAAATGCACGTAATATTGCGCGAACTATCGTAAAACAAAGGGAATTGCAAACTATTGAAAGCAATATGGTTTTGCAGGATATACTCAATCCTTTATACCATAAGGGAAAGGAGAAGAAAGAAATGACTAAGGTTTTTCAGGCTTTGCGCATAGAGGTAAATGATGAGATGACAGCCCTGAAATCCTTGTTAGAACAAAGTGTGCAGGTGTTACAGGAGGATGGACGTATGGCAATTTTAAGTTATCATTCTTTGGAAGATAGGTTGGTAAAGAACTTTTTCAAAGCCGGTAATTTTGAAGGGAAAGTAGAACAGGATTTTTATGGAAACTTCAATGCTCCATTCAAAGCAATCGGCAAGGTCATCGTGGCTGATGCGGATGAAGTGAAAGCGAATCCAAGAGCGAGAAGTGCTAAATTAAGAATAGCTGTTTTGCATACTGAAAATAATAGATAGGCATTTATAAACTAATCGAAAGATATGTCGAAGTTCAAAGATTTTATAAATAAAATTCGGAATCATGAGGATTTTGCTGATATAAGAACGAATACGATTCGCGATATCCTGAATGGCAATATCTTGACAAAAAAAATTATCAGGAAGCAATACCTTTTGATGCTGTTGTTGGTGGTGCTGATTTTTTTCTATATCAACAACCGATATATGAGCGAAAAACAGATTACAAAAATTGCATCTCTGAAGAAAGAAATTGTAGATTTAAAATATGAATCCCTGACTATCTCGGCAGAATTAATGGAAATAACTAAACAATCGAATATACTTAAATTAATGGAACAGAAGGGTATGACTTTGAAACCCGGTGATACGCCTCCCATTGTTTTGAAAAAATGATGATTAGAATTTATGTGCTATGACTGATAAAAGTGGAAATATAGTTCTCAGATTCGGTATTATTTACGTACTGATTTTCATTGCTTTTGTAGCCGTAATTTTTAAGGTATTACAGATACAAATTTTTGAAAAGGAAGATTGGCTGAAATTAGGTGCCAAACAAGTTAAACGCGATATTGTGGTAGCACCCAAAAGGGGAAATATATATGCGGATGATGGTAGGTTGTTGGCAAGCTCCATACCGACTTATGCCGTTTGGATGGATGTTAAAACTGAAGCATTGACAATGAATAATGGCAAATTGTTTAAAGACAGCTTAGAGTCTTTATCCCATGCTTTATCCGGATTTTTTGGAGATAAATCGCCTTATCAATATAAATCGTTCTTGAATCAAGCCTATCAAAACAGGGATAAAAAAAGGAATATACGATTGCATCCTCATAGAATCTCTTATTCTCGCATGAAAGAGTTGAGCAATTTATCGCTGTTTAAACAAGGCACCACGCGCAGTGGCTTAGTTGGTCGTGAATATGTGCGGCGCGTTAAGCCCTTTGGTTCTTTGGCATCTCGTACCATTGGTGATGTGTATGCGGATGAATCCATGGGAGGTAGAAGTGGTATTGAAGGTTCTTTCAATGAATATTTGATAGGTAGGCCCGGTATTTCCCATCGTGTGAAAGCGGCTAACAGGTATGTTGAAATGGTGGATGTTCCACCGATTGATGGCAATGATATCTATACTACCATAGACATTGAAATGCAAGATATAGCTGAAAAAGCTTTGAGGGATGCAGCACAAAATTTTTCTCCTAAATCTGCTTGCGCAATAGTGATGGAAGTTGCAAGCGGCGAAATAAAAGCCATAGTCAATTTGGATAGAGACAATAAAACGAATAGCTATTACGAAGGTGTAAATCATGCTATGACAGATAAAATTGAACCGGGATCTACCTTTAAAATTGCTTCGTTGATAGCGGTGTTAGATGCAGGTAAACTGAAAACGACAGATACTTTACATATCCATGGGGGAAGGTTGAAAGTTGCGAATCGTACTTTAACTGACCACAATGCCCATAGGGGAGGATATGATGTGTTGACAGTTGCGGAATCTATTCATGCTTCTTCTAATGTTGGCACGGCTAAGATGGTTATGAAAACTTTTGGAAAACAGCCTGAAAAATATGTTGAAAAACTCTATGATTTAAGGTTGAATGACTCCTTGCCACTTCAGTTGAAAGGGATAGCTAAACCTTGGATCAAGCATCCGAAAGTCAATAAAAACCAATGGTCGGCTGTCACCTTGGCATGGATGTCCATAGGTTATGAAACTCAAATTCCTCCTATTTATACCCTTGCGCTTTACAATGCAGTAGCTAATCAAGGGAGAATGATGAAGCCGCTTTTGGTGAAAGAAATCAGGAATCATGAGGGTGTTGTTAAGACTTTCGAACCTGAGGTGTTGAAGAAATCTATTTGTAAAACAAGTACTTTGCACGATGTACAAGAGATTATGTTGGGTGTAGTAGAAGGTAAATATGGCACAGCTAAAAACGTACAATCTGATATTGTTCGTATTGCCGGAAAAACGGGTACCGCTCAAATTGCTAAAAGTGCTCAAAATGATGAATTTGGAAGAATGCGGCATAATGTTTCTTTCTGCGGTTATTTCCCTTACGAGAATCCGCAGTATACGGTTTTTGTCTTGTTGACTGCCCCTGAAGGTCCGCCATCAGGAGGTTTGATGGCAGGTAGCGTAGTGAAAAACATAGCCGAACGCACCATGATTTACAAATCGCATCAAGTACCGGAGCAATTGGCTATGGATACAGTCTTTAAAGGTGATTTTCACCCCATTGCGAAAGTAGGTGTGCAACATGCTTCTGAGCTTGTTTCCCATGATTTGCATTTGCAAATTGCCAATAACGACAAGGATATCGATGCCTTGCTTGCTAATAATACCACAGTTCCGGATGCTCATGGCATGGCTGCAAAAGATGCTATTTATTTGCTTAGCCGATTGGGTATGCGTGTGCAATTGCATGGCTTAGGAACAGTGGTTTCCCAAAGTTTAGTGCCCGGAAGCCTTTTTAAACAAGGGGATTTAATAGATTTAGTGTTACAGTAAAAACAATAAAAATTCATGATAGCATTACAGGATTTATTAGTAGCGGTTGCCCCTATAAAAATTGTGGGTAATACCGATATGGTCATCAAACAAATTGAATTTGATTCAAGGAAATTGATGACTGATAGTCTGTTTGTGGCTACTAAAGGTACTGCTGTAGATGGACATAGCTTTATACCTACTGCCATTGAAAAAGGTGCTAAGGCTATTGTTTGCGAGGATTTACCCCAAGTTTTGCAAACTGATATTTGCTATATACAAGTGGCAGATAGCGCTGAGGCGTTGGGTTATTTGGCTTCTGCGTTTTATGGCTATCCTTCCGAAAAATTGACTTTGGTGGGGGTGACCGGCACGAATGGTAAGACAACTATTGCAACGCTTTTATATGAATTATTCAAGACTTTGGGCTATAAGGTGGGATTGCTTTCTACCGTATGTAATTATATTGATGAAGAAGTGGTTGAGGCAACGCATACCACACCGGATGCTATCAGCATCAATCAGCTTTTGCAAAGTATGGTGAATGCGGGTTGTACCTACGCTTTTATGGAAGTAAGTTCACATGCTATTGAGCAAAAACGTATAGCAGGATTGGATTTCGATGGCGGGATATTTACTAATCTGACCCGCGACCATATGGATTATCATCAAACTTTCGAGAATTATTTGAAAGCTAAAAAGGCATTTTTTGATATGCTGCCGGCGGAGAGTTTTGCGCTAACTAATATAGATGATAAAAACGGGATGGTGATGCTACAAAATTGCGAAGCGCGTAAGTTTAGCTATTCCATGCGTACTATGGCCGATTTTAAAGTGAAGATATTGGAGCATAGTTTTGATGGTATGTTGCTTCAAGTCAATGGTACAGAAGTGCATGTTCCCTTTATAGGAAAATTCAATGCTGCGAATTTGGTGGCGGTCTATGGTGCTGCTATGCTTTTGGATGTAGATGCCATGGAGACTTTGCGCATTCTCAGCATGCTCAAAGCTGTTGCGGGACGCTTTGAAACTATAGCTGCACCTGCGGGTTTTACGGCTATTGTCGACTATGCTCATACGCCGGATGCATTGAATAATGTACTTGCAACCATCAATCAGATTCTGAAAGGCGAAGGCAGATTGATTGCTGTGGTTGGATGTGGTGGCGACAGGGATAAAGGCAAACGCCCTATGATGGCAAGGGAAGCCGTGGAAGGTAGTTGGAAGGCGATTTTTACTTCCGATAATCCGCGCTTTGAAGATCCACAAAGCATCATTGATGATATGAAAGCGGGCTTGGATACTACGCAAAAAGCTGATTATATCGCCATTCTTGACAGGAGAGAAGCTATTAAAACTGCTTGCGTCATGGCACAAAAAGGGGATGTGGTTTTGGTGGCAGGTAAAGGTCATGAAGACTACCAAATTATACAAGGAGTGAAATATCATTTTAGTGATAAAGAGGAAATCCTTGCTGCAATTGAAAAGTGATAATTAATAATTGATAATTGATAATTGAAAATTCGTAATTCTATACACCTATGCTCTATCATTTATTTAGCTATTTAGACGAA
>CAYPYZ010000066.1:0-9489 GCA_964414805.1 uncultured Paludibacter sp. | reverse complement strand
GGTTTTATGGAGAATACTGCCTTTAAGGGGAAAATTGAGAAGTTGTTGAAATTGAAGAAATTGAAGAAATAAGAGTTATAAAGTAAACTTAATTACTTTAAAACATAACGAAGCTGTATCAAAATATAAATATCCAATACGGCATATGATGTTTCAAAGGTATTCCGATGCAAAGCGTTGAGACTGAGGATAGCGGAACGTATTGAAATACGTTATCAAACTCGGATATCACCAAGCATATCAGCAGTTGAATACCTCTGAAGCATCATTTTTTGTAAACTTTTTTCTGGTGTGAAATGTAAACTAAGCTATATGTAAAGCATTAGTTTAGAAACTTAATTGGAATTTTAACCCATAAGCTGAGTTGTGAAAGTTCTGTTCAGCTAAATCGGTCATCTTGAGTAAATCAGGTTCGATCTTTATATAATTATTGCTTCCAATTCTGTAGCCACGGGCAATATTAACTCTATTGGCAATTTGAGCCGCATTGACAGTGCTGAAAATTTGAATGGTCAAAGAGCCTATAAATCCAAATAATCTTACAGATTCTGATTCAGAAAATAGGGACATTGAGTTGAAAATTATATTACTTCCAAGAAAAAATGCACCGCCGCCTACATCACCATTGATGAATTGTCCTAAACCCGGAATAAAGAAAGATGCGATACCAGAGCCCCAGGCGTTTTTTCTACCTCCATCTAAATAAATAGGATTACCAAAAGTATATTTGTATATCTCCTGATTTAGAGCTACAGCGCTATCCTGTTGATCCTCTTTCATAAAAACATCCTTTTCACCATCTTCATACTTTATCATAAAAATATCTGACTTTAACAAGCTGTATACAGGAGTATCACTGCCAAAACGAGTATATTTGATCTCTGTAGTTCCAATTTCAATAACTTTTGCTTGAATTTCAGTACCATCAATTTTTATAATAATATCTTGTGCTATAGCGCTATTAGATAGAAGAAATGATATAACTACCAAAAATGATAATTTAAAAATAGATTTTTTGAATGTGAATTTTGCCTTCATTTTGTAATTTAATTTAGATGTCTTAAACGATGTGAATTAACTTTTGTGAATTGCAAAGATAGGGGAAATTAACATACGGTAATAAAAAAAGGCAAAGAACTCTTATTATAATCCTTTGCCTTTTATTTATAAGCGACTTAAAAAAGAATTATTTGGTTTTTTCTTCTTTAACTTCATCTTCTTTTGCGTCTGCACCAGCTGCTTTTTTAGTAGTCTTTTTAGCAGGCTTTTCTTCTTCTTGTACAGTCTCTTCAGCTTTAGCTTCTACCTTTTCTTCCTTTACCTCTTCAGCTTTGGCTTTGGCAGCTTTTTTTGCTTTTGCATTGGCTGCATCTTCCAACTGATCTCTTAAATCAGCCAAAGATTGAATATCACCTAAGGTAGTTTTTTCTACACTTGCCACTGTAAGAATCTCTTCTTTTTTAGTGCGTTTGGTAGTTTTCTTCGCTGTGGTTGCAGTTTCTGAAGTTGTTTGCTCAGCACGTTTTTCATCTTCATGAATACGACTGTGTGAAAGAATGATACGCTTAGCATCTTTATTAAACTCTATTACTTTGAAAGCAATTTTTTCACCTAATTGTGCTTGTGAGCCGTCTTCCTTCACTAGATGCTTAGGAGTTGCAAAGCCTTCTACGCCATAAGGAAGTAGAATTACTGCACCTTTATCCATCATTTCAATGATTTCACCTTCGTGTATGCTGTCAACAGCAAAAGAAGATTCCAATACATCCCATGGATTTTCTTCAATTTGTTTGTGACCTAAGCTCAAACGGCGATTTTCCAAATCAATTTCAAGCACTTGAACTTCTATATCATTACCCACTTGCGTAAATTCAGATGGATGTTTGATTTTCTTAGTCCAAGATAAATCTGAAATATGAATTAAACCATCAACACCTTCTTCAATTTCAGCAAATACACCAAAGTTGGTGAAATTGCGAACTTTAGCAGTATGTTGTGTACCAACAGCATATTTTTCTTCTATGGTTGCCCAAGGATCTTCTTTTAATTGCTTGATGCCTAAGGACATTTTTCTTTCGTCGCGGTCTAATGTCAAGACTACAGTTTCTACTTCATCTCCTACTTGTAGGAAGTCTTGAGCAGAACGTAAGTGTTGTGACCAGCTCATTTCTGAAACGTGAATTAATCCTTCTACACCCGGAGCAATTTCAACGAATGCACCATAATCGGCCATAACAACCACTTTACCCTTGATTTTGTCACCAACTTGTAAGTTAGCATCCAATGCATCCCAAGGATGTGCTGATAATTGTTTTAAACCTAAAGCAATACGTTTTTTCTCATCATCAAAATCTAAAATAACCACATTGATTTTTTCATCTAAACTAACGATTTCTTCCGGATGAGAAACGCGACCCCAAGATAGGTCAGTGATATGAATTAAACCATCTATGCCACCCAAGTCAATAAATACTCCGTAGGATGTGATGTTTTTAACCACACCTTCCAAGATTTGACCTTTTTGTAGTTTGCTGATGATCTCTTTCTTTTGATTTTCAAGCTCAGCTTCGATAAGTGCTTTATGTGAAACCACCACGTTTTTGAATTCATGATTGATTTTGATAACCTTGAATTCCATGGTTTTATTCACGAAAATATCATAATCGCGTATAGGTTTAACGTCAATTTGTGAACCTGGCAAGAATGCTTCTATACCAAATACATCCACTATCATACCGCCCTTAGTGCGACATTTAACAAAACCTTTAACGATTTCTTGAGTTTCCAATGCTTCATTGACGCGGTCCCAAGCGCGAGTCATACGTGCTTGCTTGTGCGATAATAACAATTGGCCTTTTTTGTCTTCTTGACTTTCAATATATACTTCTACGGTATCACCAACTTTTAAGTCGGGGTTGTAGCGAAACTCGCTCATAGGAACAATACCGTCAGATTTGTATCCAACATTTACAACAACTTCACGCTTGCTGATTGAAATTACTGTACCGTCAACTACCTCTTTATCTTTGATAGCTGTTAAGGTACTGTCGTAGATTTGAGCAAGTTTTTCTAAACCTGCACTGTCTCTAAAGTCATCTTTTTCATAAGCATCCCAGTCAAATTCCTCGTCTGGTTGAACAGGCTCTTCAACTTTTTCGGCTGTTGCGCTAACAGCTTCTTCAATAATCTCTGTAGCTACGGGTGCTTCTTCAGCTGCGGGTTCAACTACTTCTTCTGTAGCTTCAGGTGCTGCTTCAGCAACAGGTTCAACTACTTCCTCTGTAGCTTTAATTTCTTCTTGGGCAGGAGCTTCTACTGCTTGTTCAGCTGCTGCTTCAATGGGTTGTACCTCTTCAGGCGTGTTTTGTGGCTCTAATGCCGGATCTTGATTTTCTTTCATTACTTAATTTGAATAATTTAATTAATGGATTAGACAATATATTGTTTATAGAAAAATTGCGGGTGCAAAGATAGTGAATAATTTAGTACCATGCAATAATCAAAATTTGCTGTAAACTACATTGATTTTCATAGGTTTCTGACTGTGATTACCACCACAAACCTCTACACCATATAGCAAGAATTGTTGGGATACATCTGTCACAGCATTGTTATTATTAAGCTTTAATTGAACAGGTACTAACACGAAATTTTTATCAAGTATTTCGCCTTGTGCTGCTTTCTTAAATTCATGGGCTAATAATCTTGCTAAATCAAAGGAATAGTAATAGTTGATTTCACCACTTGTAGCATTTTTTTCATCAAGAACAGACCCTAAAACTGCCACCGTATCGGCAGGTAACTCTCTGTTAGCAAAAAATCTGTCTATTGCATCTTCCTTAATTAATAGTAAACTGCTTGGTGGTGAGAGTGAATATGCCGTGCTGGGTAGTTCATCTATATACACTTTCAGTTTCACATCATTGAGAAATACCTTCGAATCATTGGTGTTAATTCTGCTATCCATTTCCTCAAAAGGTATTTGTACACGCGTATATATATTTGCAGGAGATGAAATATGATGTATTTGATCCGTAGCATTCTCTAAGTCATTGAAAATGCTTGTCTTATCGGGGTGCATAAAGCGGTTGACCTGACGAACCCAAGAGTTTGCAGGGAAAGTGATGGAATTACTGATAGTGACAGTAGAGTCTTGTCCATTACTATCTTTGACAGCATAGCTATAACTATGGTAATATTCTAAATCAATTTGGCGAACATAAAGCATAGAAGCTGAGCCAAAATCTGTAGTAATATACAATCCCTTGAAGAAGTCAAAAAACAAAGAATCAGCTGTGTAGGTGTTAGATTGCACATTGCTGAAACCTTGTAAGAAATCCTCACTCAGCTTGATAACTACAAAATTAGGTGCTTGATTGGTAATAGCATCCACGGCAGTAAATGTTTTTTCACCTATCAATAAAGCCGGATCATTAGTGTCTACATACTCATCGGGGTTGATATTACTGGGATAAGCCGTGCTGTAATTGAAAGTTTTTTTATTCATTTCATACACACTCACATTCATAGGCGAATACTCATCCCCAAAAAACCTCTTGTAATACATAACCAATAAAATGGAGTCGGGTGTTGTGTTGGGTGGATAGATATGATTTTTCGGATGTTCAACTTGTGCCAATATATCAGCATGAACAGTTCCGAAAGTTTGATTATAGAAAGTCCCTAACAAGAAAGAGTCAGGGCGAGAATACATATAATCAACCATATAGTTTTCCGAAAGCACACTAAATTTATCTGCTGCTACCGTAATATTGTCGCCGGGAGGCTGTATACTACTTCCCATATTGGTGATATTACTATCGTTGCAAGCGTTGAGAATGATAAGGAGGGATGTGCATAACATCCAGATGCGGTTGCTGCTCATACTTGAGTGAATCAGTCTTTGGTTATACTAACACTATCATAGAATCTCACATATTCATCAGCATAATCTTCATCTTCTTTGTATGCCAAGAATTTCTTTTTCTTCTTTTCAATGTATTTAAGGACATCAGGATTGGTATCTGGTTCAGATTGAATAACACCATCTGAAAAGTCTATGGCTAATTTATTCAATGCCAAGAAGTCAATTTCCTCTCCTTGTAGATGCTCTAAATGCTTCTGCTCTATACCTTCCAAGACGAGTTTTTGCTTGAATATATCCCTGAATGGTTGTTTGAAGTCATCATTGAAAAGCGAATATACTACCTTAGAATGTTTGAAGAATGGATCCTGATTGAAAGCCTTTTTAATGTATAAAGGTGCTAAAGCAGTCATCCATCCCATACAGTGAATCACGTCCGGAGTCCATCTAAGCTTTTTCACCGTTTCCATCACGCCACGAACGAAGAAAATAGTTCTTTCATCATTATCTTTAAACTCTAAGCCCTCCTCGTCTGCTATGGTGTGTTTTCTTTGAAAATAATCTTCATTATCTATAAAATAGACTTGTAAACGAGCGGATTGAATGGAGGCAACTTTGATTATTAATGGATGGTCGGTGTCATCTATGATAAGGTTCATGCCTGATAGCCTGATAACCTCATGTAGTTGATTACGCCTTTCGTTGATATTGCCAAATTTAGGCATAAAAGTACGGGTTTCTATTCCTCTTTCCTGAACGGCCTGAGGAAGGTACCTACCCATATTGGCAATTGGAGACTCTGGTAAATAAGGAAAGATTTCCTGCGAAATGTAAAGTATTTTTTTAGTTTTTTTCATGCAATGCGAAACGAGCCAATTTCTTGGCAAATGAATATGCAAAGGTACAAAAAAAACTTGAATTATCATAGATGCCTAAATAATGCCAAGAAGTTTTTGTACTTTTGGGGTCTTTTTACAATCTATTTAAGAATAGTATTACATGCTTGTAGCTAATACAGTTAAACAAATTGAAGCAGTGATGCACCACGTACGCATGGCAGGCCAATCCATAGGTTTTGTACCTACTATGGGCGCTTTGCATGAAGGGCATATCAGTTTAGTGAAACAATCGGTGGCAGCAAATGATTTTACCGTTGTTAGTGTTTTTGTCAATCCTACTCAGTTTAATAATCCACAAGATCTTGAAAAATATCCACGGGATTTTAAAAAGGATGAAGATCTATTGTTGTCCCATGACTGTGACCTGATTTTCGCCCCAACCGTTGATGAAATATATACAAGCGCAGACTTAGCAACTGCTTTTGAATTTGATTTTGCCGGTTTGGATAAGATGATGGAGGGCAAACATAGACCCGGTCATTTCAATGGGGTAGTGCAAATAGTGAGTAAACTGTTTCAAATTGTACAACCCAATAAAGCCTATTTTGGAGAAAAAGATTTTCAACAATTGGCCGTTATTCATCATATGACTAAAGTGATGCGTTTTGATATAGAAATAGTTGATTGTCCGATTGTTAGAGAGCCTTCAGGCTTGGCAATGAGCAGTAGAAATGAACGTTTATCCGAGGAAGAACGAGAAATTGCTTCGAATATATCGAAAGTATTGTTTGAAAGTCTTAACTTTGTACCCGTATTATCTCCTTTGGAACTTGAAAAACGGGTTGTAACTGAGATACAAAAGATTCCGGGTTTGGACTTGGAGTATTATGAAATTGTAGATACTAAAACTTTACTTCCTGTCAACGACTGGTCAAATCCCACAGTGGGATGTATAGCAGTCTATTGTGGCGGAGTAAGATTAATAGATAATATCAGATGTTCGTAACTGTTTTAAAATCAAAAATTCACCGTGTTTCTATCACTGAGTCTGATCTAAATTATATTGGTAGCATTACCATAGATGAGGATTTGATGGACGCAGCCAATATTATTGCCAATGAGAAAGTGACTGTAGTGAATAATAATAACGGCAGTCGTTTTGAAACTTATGTGATTACAGGTGAAAGGGGATCTGGAGAAATTTGTATCAATGGTGCTGCAGCGCGTTTGGTGCAAACCGGCGATATCATCATCATTATGGCTTATGCTATGATGGAAATGGAGGAAGCGAAAACCTTCGAACCTACGGTTATCTTCCCCGATACTAAAACCAATCAATTGATTAAGTAAGTATTAAACTTACTCTTTTCTTATGGATTTTACCCTTTTACAAACTGATGCACAATCAAAGGCAAGAGCCGGCTTGATTACTACTGATCATGGCACAATAGAAACACCTATTTTTATGCCGGTGGGTACGGTTGCTTCCGTAAAGGCTGTGCATATACATGAATTGGAAGCGGATATTAAAGCTCAAATTATCTTGGGTAATACCTATCATCTGTATTTGCGACCCGGACTTGAAATTATTGAGCAAGCAGGCGGTCTGCATCAGTTTATGTCTTGGAAAAACCCTATATTGACAGATAGTGGTGGTTTTCAGGTGTTTTCGCTTTCAGAAAACAGGAAATTAACGGAAGAAGGTGCTCATTTTAGATCCCATATAGATGGTAGTAAACACCTATTTACGCCCGAAAAAGTGGTGGATATTCAGCGCATCATAGGCTCAGATATCATGATGGCATTTGATGAATGTCCTCCCGGCAATGCTCCCTACGACTATGCTAAAAAATCTATGGAATTAACCCATCAGTGGTTGAAAAGGGGCTATGAACATTTTCAGCAAACACTTCCGAAATATGGTCATCAACAGACTTTTTTCCCTATAGTACAAGGTTGTGTGTATCCCGATTTAAGGCGAGCATCTGCTGAATATATCAGCTCTTTTAATGCGGATGGCAATGCCATAGGTGGTTTGGCTGTTGGGGAACCTGCCGAGAAAATGTATGAGATGATAGAGATTGTGAATGAGATTTTACCTCAAGATAAACCACGCTATTTGATGGGGGTTGGTACGCCGCAAAATCTTTTGGAAGGCATAGAGCGAGGAGTTGATATGTTTGATTGTGTGATGCCTACACGCAATGGTAGAAACGGTATGATATTCACATCTGAAGGTATTATGAATATGAAAAACGAAAAGTGGAAAAATGACTTTTCTCCTTTAGATACTCAAGGTACTTCCTATGTAGATACAACTTATTCTAAGGCTTATGTGCGACATTTATTTGTCAGCAAAGAACTGCTTGGAATGCAAATAGCCTCCATTCATAACCTTGCTTTTTATTTATGGTTAGTGAAGGAGGCTCGTAAGCATATATTATCCGGTACCTTCTCTTCCTGGAAGCGGGATATGATACCCCGCTTAGGAAGAAGACTTTAGGTTCTTAGAACCAACGTACATAACAGAAATCCTGACGATGTGGTAGGTTTTCATGTTTTGGGAACATACGGAATGCGTATTTGATTGTACCCGCACGATTCAATCTGTAATCTAAGCTGAAGTGCATCTTAGAACCTTCTGTTCCTGTTAGTTCCATCTCTTTTACTTCATGCAATACATCTTCATTGTGCCTGTTTTTCTTCAAAACTACCAATTCCACACCTATACCTTTATTCGCTAAGTTCTTAGTATCTAAACTAACTCCTAATTGATAGGTTTCGCTAACATGTGGGTCATGTAGTAAAGATTCTGGCATCACTACATTTTCAATCTCAATAGCATCCCAATTGATAGCCATATTATTCTTCCAATCAGCTATCTCTTTGGCTTTAGCGTAGTTATTCTCCCGCAATAAAGCAGAGCGTTCAGCTAATTTGCAATAGAACTTATTGAAGTAATCATCCATCATTCTCTTAGTAGTGTAGATGGGCGTAATTTCAGCTATGGATTTTTTGATATATTGTATCCACTCAGGAGAATAGCCATTTTTATTGGCATAATAAAGTGGGATAATTTGATTTTCCAAAATGCTGTAAATTGTAGCGGCATCCAATTGGTCTTGGTGCTCTTGGTTCTCATAAGTACGCTTGTCGGTCAATGCCCAACCTGCATCTTTTACATAACCTTCATACCACCAGCCATCTAATACGGAGAAGTTCAAAACACCATTCATTTGTGCTTTTTGTCCGGACGTTCCGGAAGCTTCTAACGGACGGGTAGGGGTGTTTAACCAAATATCCACTCCTGAAATTAGACGTTTTGCTAAACGCATATCATAATTTTCCAAGAAAATGATTTTGCCTAAGAATTGAGGCATGCGTGAAATTTCGATGATTTGCTTAATCAATCCTTGTCCACCGCCATCTGCCGGATGCGCTTTTCCTGTAAATAAGAATTGTACGGGTCTTTCCGGATTATTGACAATCTCAGCTAATCTATCTAAGTTAGTAAATAATAGATGCGCACGCTTATAAGTTGCAAATCTACGTCCGAAACCAATAATCAAAGCATCTGTATTAATAGCATCCAACACAGAAACTATACGAGATGGATCACCTTGGTTTTTTAACCAATTTTCATGAAATTGAGCCTTGATAAAATCTACCAATCTTCTTTTCATCACCATACGGGTATCCCAAATCACCTTATCGGGTATATTATGAATCTCTTTCCAGATATCCATATTAGCTTGGTCTTGATAGAAAGTTTTATCGAAATGCTTC
>CAYPYZ010000065.1:8603-9664 GCA_964414805.1 uncultured Paludibacter sp. | reverse complement strand
TCACACCGGCACGTAAGTACTCTAAACCGTCTGCTAAAGTATATGCCAACTCAATATCGGCAGTAGCACCGGCTTCCTGCATATGATATCCGGAAATAGAAATAGAGTTGAACTTAGGCATGTGCTTGGACGTATATTCAAAAATATCAGCCACAATTTTCATGGAAAATTTAGGAGGATAAATATAGGTATTACGCACCATAAATTCTTTCAAAATATCGTTTTGAATCGTGCCTGCCATCTCTTCCAATTTTGCACCTTGCTCCAAACCGGCATTGATATAGAACGCTAAAATCGGTAATACCGCACCATTCATCGTCATGGAAACCGACATTTTATTCAAAGGAATACCATCAAACAACACCTTCATATCTTCCACAGAACAGATGGAAACGCCCGCTTTACCCACATCGCCTACCACTCGTTCGTGGTCGGCATCATAACCCCTATGCGTTGCCAAATCGAAGGCTACCGATAAACCTTTCTGACCTGCTGCCAAATTTCTGCGATAAAAAGCATTGGATTCCTCAGCTGTAGAAAAACCGGCATACTGACGGATAGTCCAAGGACGCATGGCATACATGGTAGAATACGGACCTCTTAAATAAGGTGGCAAACCGGCAGCATAATTCAAATGCTCCATGCCCTCCAAATCTTCTTGGGTGTAATAAGGTTTTACCGGAATCTGCTCTGGTGTCAACCAATTGGATTCAGGCCTTTCTACAGTCTTAAAAGCTGTAAATTCGTTGATGTTAATGGATTTAAAATCTGGTTTCATATTTTATAAATTGTTTTTCTTTTGCTTATGTGCTGCTTACGCAAATAATTGCTTGATACCGTTTTAAGCTATTTCCATAAAGGCTACACAAGCGTTTTTTATTCTTTTCTAATATTAAAAGTGCATGGTTTTTTACACGATTTTACATAATGGGAAAAAGCACAAAAACCGCTACATCCCATACAGCATGCGAGATAACCAATGCCGTTATATTTTTTTTATTGTATATAAATAATAATCCCCAAAAGGCACCACATACCAAGGCAGCCATAATCAGCATAAA
>CAYPYZ010000065.1:6857-8503 GCA_964414805.1 uncultured Paludibacter sp. | reverse complement strand
TGACGATTGCGGAAACTCATTCCTAACAATATAATTGCAGCAAAACTCATAGCTAACCAAAAGCTGATCGCTGTGGCTGTCCATGGTGAAAACATCATGAACCACAACAATGCCGCTGCGAATATCGCCCAAAATTCCTTCTTCATAATCCTATTTGCTATTGTCTTATTGTCTTATTGTCTTATTGTCTTATTGTCTTATCGTTCTATTTCCTATTGCTATATTATCTTATTTGCCTATTGTACTATTGTTACATTGTCCTATTTCACCTCATCCCCATTATCCTCTGTGTACCTCTGTGTCCTCTGTGGTTAAAAATTCCTCTGTGTACCTCTGTGGTTAAAAATTCCTCTGTGTACCTCTAAATCAACGCCCCCACAACATTCATCACCGCAAACACCACCGAAAACACCAACACCAATTGCGCCGACATCCCATCCAAATCCTTAATTACCTCCGGCTTTCCTTCCTCCAACTGCAACATCAATCTGATATTCCTATGCGCTATGGGCAGAGTAGCCAAAGTAAGCAAACTCAAGGGATGCACCATACCCAAAACATTCATCAGAATCACCATCAAGTAAGCGCCCAAGGCCAAAACCACATACTGAATTTTAGAAGCTTTTACCCCCAACAACATCGCTTGGGTTTTCAAATTCGCTTGCGCATCACGCTGTATATCCCTGGTATTGTTAGCATGTAAAATATTCACCACCAACATTGCCACCGGCACATTCAGCAAAAGCACTTCCCATAATAAACCACCGGTCATTACGTAAGCGGTACCCAAACCTATCATCGGTCCATACAGCACAAAAATCAACAAATCGCCCAAAGCCCGCGCTTTCAATGCAAAGTAAAACAATGCTCCTAAAGCTCCCGTAGCACCTATCCACAATAAATGAAAACCGGTTTGAATAGTCAAATACAAACCTATCAATATGGCTGCAAACAACAAGCTCAAACCATAAATCAATATGGTTTTAGGTTGGAAAATTCCCTTGACCAACATACGTTCGCCACCAAAAGAATCCGCCCTATCCACACCATATTTATAATCATAAAAATCGCTGATAAGATTACCACCAGAGTGCATTAAAATCACGCCAATCAAGGCAATCAGACCATTCACCCATGAGATGCTACCCAAGTTTGCTTGATGATAAAACAAATAGGAAACAGTCACTACCCAAGGCATGGTGGAAGCAGGCAAAGCCCAAGGCCTCGCCGCTATAATCCAATTTTTAAATGCTATAGGCATGGGGAATAAAAGTATGATGTTATATACTTAAAAGTGCATTAAAGCCTTTCAATGACTCCAACACATTCGTTTTCACATTGATAAAATACACAATGCCTTGCGCTTTCAGTTCGTCAGCACAAGCCGGAGCACCCGCTACCACAAGTATTTCTTTGTTCTTAGTCAACTCGTAAGCCTGCGGCGCAAACTCAGCATATTCCTCATCGCTGGAGCAAAGTACTATGATATCTGCTTCTGCTTTACGAGCAGCTGCCACTCCTTCTTCTACGGTTTTAAAGCCAAGATTATCGATAATGTCATAACCTGCACAAGCAAAGAAATTGGATGAGAATTGTGCACGGGCCAAGCGCATCGCCAAATTACCTATGGTCAGCATAAACACCTT
>CAYPYZ010000065.1:0-6757 GCA_964414805.1 uncultured Paludibacter sp. | reverse complement strand
ATTGTGCACGGGCCAAGCGCATCGCCAAATTACCTATGGTCAGCATAAACACCTTAGGGCGTTTCGTTGCTGCTTCTGTAGCAAAACGCAATTTCTCAAATTCCTCAGCAGCACGTGTTAATGTCAATGTTTCAATACCATTGATAGTACTTGCTTTTTTTGCTGTAGCTGTCTTCCCAGAGACTTCCGTAAAATTAGGAAACTGATTGGTACCCAATAACACTTCCTTGCGAGAAGACACATCCCTGAAACGTTTTTCTGCTGTTTCGTTCAAATCCCTTTGTACCTTATTATTCAATACATTGGCTAAGAAACCACCCGTTTCTTCCATTTCCAAGAATAATTTCCAAGCCTGAGTAGCTATCTCATGGGTCAGGTTTTCAATATAGTATGAACCAGCACCCGGATCAGCAACCTTATCAAAATTAGATTCTTCTTTCAATAATAATTGTTGATTACGTGCTATCCTTTCAGCAAATTCATTATCGTTATTGTATGCAGCATCGAAAGGCAATACAGTCAAGGAATTAACCCCGCCCAAAGTGGCACTCATCGCTTCCGTTTGCGTACGCAACATATTGACATAAGGATCAAATACGGTTTTATTGAAAGAGGAAGTCTGTGCATGCATGCGGATTTTCATTGCGCAATAGCAAATGCCATCTACGGTTTCCGGACAATCAGGTCTTCTGCAAATAGGTGCATAAGCCTTTACTATCAATGCCCACAACCATTTAGCTGCACGGAACTTAGCAATTTCCATAAAGTAATTACTACCCACACCAAAATTAAATTTGATTTTTTTGGCAGCCAATTGCATATCTACGCCTTTAGCAATCATCATGGAAAGGTATTGGTTTGCCCATGACAAAGCATAGCCTAATTCCTGTGCCACATAGGCACCGGCATCGCTCAGACTATTGGCATTCACGCCAACCACGCGATAGAAAGGCAATTTTGCAGACGCTGTAGCAGCAGCTTCCAACATCGTTGCAAGCTCTTCAGCTGTATAGTTTTTACCCCTGAGCAAGATGCTGTTGATGGGGTCAAAGTTGATAGAACCATGTAGTTCCAATATATTGTATTGCTTTTCTGTAAAGTAAGCAAACAATAAATCAAAGAGTTCCACTGTTTTAGTCGAACAAGTTTTAAAATTTAATTCAAGTTTATTGGCCGGTATATCCGACAATAAAGTGGCGATAAATGCAGCATTCAGGTCATCGCGGTCTATGGTAAAATAGAAAGCATTCACCCCTTTTGTCATCAAATCTTTAGCCTTAGCATTAGCTTTGGCAGCATCTTTTACGATGATGTCTTGTCGCACCAACCAATTATTATCCGCTTTGGCACCTCTTACGTAAGGAAATTTGCCCGGAGTGGCTTCGGTAGTTGACAAGCCTTGGATATCCTCAGCACGATAAAAAGGCTTTACGTTAAAGCCTTCATTAGTTTTCCACAATAATTTTCTTTCAAAATCGGCTCCTTTCAAATCAGCAGTCACCACTTCCATCCATTGTTCGGTGCTAACTGACGGAAAATCAGCTAATAAGTTTAATTTATTCTCTGGCATAATTAATATTTAAATATGTTCTTAAAACGGCAACAAAATTACAAAAAAATTATGAGATGAGCGAGGATATCTTCTGATATTTTAAGCCTGCAAATACTTCACTCATTAATATCTCTAAAATCAATAGAAGCAGTGAGTCCTGTGGAGGAGGAAGAAGAGGAAGAAGATTCTTCAGAAAAAATTATTGGCTGTGGGCCTATCATATTAGGGCCAGAGCTGAAAGCAAGCTCTTTAGTTGACTTTCCGCGAACCGTGACCGAGTTGATACTAATTTTATACTGATGATTACGCAATACAGGTATAAAGTTACCGGACTTGTAAAAGTCAATGCGATAATAAGTTAGATAACTATCTTGGTCATATAAACCCACCCATCACTTCTTCCTACAACGCACAGCCCCCGCCGTAGCACGATAACTTGGATTAGGACATGTTACAACGCCGTTACTAAAATTCATGTTACTGGCTAAAGTTCCATTATCATCTTGAGTCCAATAAAACGAACTATTGATATGATCGTTATCAAAACTACCGGTATTTGATAATCTACATCCCGTAGTTGGAAACCATCCATGTGTGGTATGATTAAAACCATTATTAGCAGATTCATATGACAACCCCCCTTTGATAGCATTATATTCGTCAACCGTAGGTACACGCCAACCCTCTGGACAAGGACCATAATTAGCATTTCCACTCGATTGCCAAAAAACTGTACTCTGACCTGACACATGGGTGTACCAATCAAAAGATGGATCTATACCCCTATAAAAAGTACGTGGATTTTGAAATGCCACTCTATTTGGGGATGCTGCCACATCAACTTTAGTTATAGTTGTAGTGCCGGATGCATTGTATATGGTAGGATCAGCAGTGCCGGATGCAGGTCTGCCGGGAAAAGGATGTGGCCTACCCCATTGATACAACAAACCTACAGCACCGGCATTACCCTTAGTCTTATTCAAAGCTCCTAAATTCCTATCCATAAAGGTTTCACTACCAGGCACATAATCCGTTACCCAAATATGCCAAGCCCAAAACACTTGATTACTTGCATTCCTAACTTGTATCACTGCATTGCCTTGTGCTGAACCCGCCTCTACACAAATCCTATTGCCATATTTTGAAAATGCTTTGATAGCAGCATTGGCTGCAACCCTATTGGCATTATCTGTCCAAACCAATTCAACAGTAAATGGACCTTCACGATCAAATGCTATATCATAACCCCAAAAACCACGTGTTGGATCAAAAATAATAGTATGATTAGGTTTCACCATAAAACAATTAGAAGCATTCTTTGTAGCAGCACTCATCTGATTCACCTCAACCACATAGGTAAGATTACCCGCTTTTAAATGCACATAAACCGTACGATTTTCCCAAGAACTACCTTTTAAATGTTCAGTAGTCTTCAGATAAATCTCCTTAGCACCATCAGCACCCGTGTTGTCACTTAAAGTCAACCAGCCCGGATTTGAATTATTGCTATCTACTATCTTTACAAGCTGCCAACCACCTGTCCCTTGCGTGGTGATAGTCAATTTATTATCGGCTATACTCGACGTGCGTGCGCGGTAATCCAAATCAATAGTGCTTCTACTCACCTTAAACTCACACTGTCCATCAAACGCCACATCCACATCTTTGCCATTCCAAGAAGCGATTTCAGCTGTCATATTTACAGGAACTGAATTGAAGGCATCCTCGGGAGTTGGTAAACCGCTGGCTGTAACTGACTTTATATTAACTTTATATAAATGATTACGCAATAAGTTTAAATAATTACTGCCATTCGCAAAGTCCAAACGATAATAAGTCTCTACACTTTCCCCCTGAAATAAACCTCCCACCACTATGCAGGTATTTGTCCCTAAAGTTGAGGCTGTACCGGCTGCCGACTCTAAAGTATATATCTGATTTTCCATAGCAATATCATTGGAAGTAATTTCTGAACTGCCATACACAATGGGGTTATTCACAGGCGAGGCAGGCTTGGAAGCATCTGCCGGAACGCTGGGCTGAGTCACAACACTACCATTCCAATAGGCGGGCGTGGGTGCTACCTGCGCTTTATTATTGTAATTATACAAACGTACCGTCCTTAATCTAAAAGATGAACGTGCAGCAGCATCGACTAAAACATCTACCTTACTTAAAGTCCTGACAATGGTAATAGATTGATTAGAAATACCTTGTGTGACATTGATACTTTTCTCTCCCCACATGGGAATGGGTTTGTAGCCTGAAGCTCCCGGATCATTAACCCATTTACCGGCTTGATCGTATTTAATTTTGGAAATAACTGATGCCTTGTTTTCTCCTTTCGTGATGGAGCTAAGCACGGAAGTTATGCTACTGCGAGCATTCACAACAAATACCACAGACTTATAATTCCCGACCGGTAATCTGGCACTAAATGATTTTATACCCGGATTGCTACCATCGGTAGTGATATTGTTTTCATTGATGTAAATAGGTTGATAAGTATAGTTGCCTGATGCATCAAAGAGTAGGATATCTATGGTTGTTATGGTAGCTTCATCCACAACACCCAAGGCATAACTGTGTGGGGAATTATTAGAAATTGGAACTTTTAAATTGAAGAAGACATCCGCTTCAGGACCTGTGAAGTCCAACATATCTTGGCATGCCGTAAGTGCTATCATGCCGACTAAAATTACCCAAGACCATAGCGTTCTATGGTGTAAAAAATGTGATCGTCTCATAAGGCAATAATTTGTGATTTCAAAATAATATCCAACCGTCATTTCGGTTGCGCAGTATTCCGAAGCTAATTCGGAATCCTCCTATCCAAGATTAGTATCTCGCTGTTCCGGAATCAATCCGGAAGCACCCGAAGATACGCATAGTACCATGAAAACAGTCAATTATTCATAAGAAATAAGGTTCCAATATCGCATGGATGTGTGTGTTTGTATTACAGCACCCACTGTAAGATAAATCTTACCAGATAATCAAATTTTGTCCTCTGGACAAGGTCTTTCAAATATATCTAAACATTTTACTCAATATACCGAGTAAAATTACTCAATATTTTAGAATTAGCAAAATAAAATTAGGTCATGACGATGTCTTGATCTGTAACATGCTGAAATTGTGCGTAATAAATAGTACCGCCCTCCGGGCGGAGAGTCCGTCCTTCAGCACCACCAACCGTAAGATAAATCTTACGGTTAATCACATGCTGTCCTCCGGACATTATACCGCTAATCGTGTGTATGTCTCGTATGACTACACCGCTAATAAAACGCTTTGTCCGTAGGACAATATATGATTAACCATAGGCGTAAGCCTGTGGTAAGACACAACTTATACAGAACTTGTCCGTAGGACAATATATGATTAACCGCAGGCGCCGTAGGGGCGCATTGCATGCGTCCACATAACAGCATCACCGCAAGCCTGTGGTAAGACGTAACATATACAGAGTCTTGTCCGTAGGACAATATATGATTAACCGCAGGCGCAAGCCTGTGGTACAACGCAACTTACACCACAATTTGTCCGTAGGACAACACAAACATCAATCTATAAGAAAATACCGCTCATTGATATCAATACCACTTTCTATAATCAACCTACGATATTCATCCTTAAAAGTTTCTTTCTTATGATGTTCATGCTGATTCTTAATATACGCTATCATAGTATCTTTATCCTCATATCGGATAGTGAAAGCAGCATATTTTTCTCCCCACGACTTAAAATTAGGAAATTTATCTTTATTCCTCTTGAGCCATGAATTAGAGGAAGTTTTAAGCTCCTTCACAAAATCAGATAATGCGATGGTAGCGTGTATCCCCACTAAAACGTGTATATGGTCAGGCATGCCATTGATACGGTAGAGAAATGATTTCTTGTTATTGATATATCCCCATATGTAGCGGTATAACTCCTCTATATGCTCAATTGGAAGCACATTTTCACTGTATTTCGTACGTATGACGATATGATGTAATGATTGTATATAGCTCATAGTATATTAGGTTGTTCCGCCACTACGGGCGGAGAGTCCGTCCTTCAGCACCACCAACCGTAAGATAAATCTTACGGTTAATCACATGCTGTCCTCCGGACATTATACCGCTAATCGTGTGTATGTCTCGTATGATTACACCGCTGTGAAAACGCTTTGTCCGTAGGACATCATACCACCAATCGTGTGTGTCTCGCATGACTACACCGCTGAAAAAACGCTTTGTCCGTAGGACAATATATAATCAACCGCAGGCGCTATCCTGTGGAATACTACTTCCTAATACAACGTACCGAAAAACCAGCTGCACGATACCCTTCGTAAGGAATGTTGATACCCGCTGCATTAAAATTAAGCTGATGAACATAAAAAGGAGAAGCTTCAGGAGTGACAACAGACTGCAACCAATAAGAGCCTGTTTCACCTACTGTGGCTAAATTACCAGTACCTGATTCTCTTACTCCCGCCGCCGGAAACCAGCCAAAAGTATCGTGAGTACGACCCTTATTCGTACCATCCCATCCAAAATTACTATTATTTAATGTCCCGAAATCTTGTGACGAAGGCACTTTCCACCCATCAGGACAAGGACCATAATTATCATTTTGGGTATTCCATAAAGTATTACTTCCGGCAGAAGTAGGAGCTAACCAATTATATACCGTACTCTGTCCATAATAGTATGTAACAGGGTTTCGCCATGCTGACCAGTTAGGTACAGCACCAACCTGCGTCTTAGTAAGTGTAAAAGAGGTACCATCAGCCCTATACATATTAGGCTCACCCGTACCGGATGCTGCCGCAGAGGCAGGAAAAGGATGCGATCTGCCCCATTGATATAACAGACCTCTGGCTCCTATATTACCCTTAGTGGCGTTATTTGCACCTAAATTCCTGTCCATAAAACCACCATTCTTAGAGGGATCCGGCACATAATCAGTTACCCAAATATGCCAAGCATAAAGAATCTGATTAGCAGCATTTCGTATCACTACAACAGCATTACCAACCTCCGGACCGGCATTCACCACAACCCATCCACCAGTACCATTTCCAGATTTACTCACTGAACGAATTGTTGAAGTATTAGAAACACCTTTAGAATTATCTGTCCAAAGTACAGCTGGTGTAAAAACCTCATTTTCTCCAAGTTTAACAACTTCATTTTGAGTTGCATAAAAATGATT
>CAYPYZ010000064.1:0-9743 GCA_964414805.1 uncultured Paludibacter sp. | reverse complement strand
GCCAAATCTCTATTATTTCCCGTAAGGTAATATACGAATACATAGGCAATAGCGAAAATAGCGAAAATTAAAGACAGCAATTTAGTAACAGAAACCAATTCATTTAAATTATTTTCCATTGAAATTTTGCGAGTCGAGATAGCTACAATAAACCTATAAATATATTTTCTATAAATCACCAAAGAAAGCATGAAAGTCATGGCAACCAATTCGCCTACGACCATCCTGAAAGGGACTATAATGGTAATGGTTGACAAGTAGGATGAAGTCAATGCAATCAATAAAAATACATTGACTGATACCAAAAACCAACGAAAAATTGCTTTATAACTGATAAGAATATAAGTGCCAATTAAGATTGTCAAGGGCAGAGTAACTAACCACGCCCTACCTGTCCCATAAAAATCCTGCATCAATAAGAAAGTGACTATAGGCAGAACATGGAAAATGGGATTAAAAAATGATTCACCAATATATTTCTTCATCTTGTATTAACTAAACATCATAGCTTGTTTATGTATTTAACAAAATAAATCGTGTTTAGTTTGAATGATTGGGTAAATTGCCTTATTTTCAATTTCTATAGGTCATCATCCTACTAATATATTTTCCAATAATGTCAAATTCGAGATTTACGACCGTACCCGGCTTGATTTGATGGAAGTTAGTGAACTCATAAGTATATGGAATGATGGCAACTTGAAAACTATTGTCTGTGGGATTAACTACCGTTAAACTCACGCCATTTACTGTAACGGAACCTTTATCCACCGTCATATAGCCACGCTGTGCCATGGCTTTATCAAACGCATATTCGAAAGTAAAATACCAACTACCATCAGCTTCTGTAACTTCCGTGCAAATAGCAGTTTGATCTACATGTCCTTGCACTATATGTCCGTCCAAACGACCATTCATTTGCATACTGCGCTCTAAATTTACCTTGGAACCAAGCTCCAATAACCCCAAATTACTTTTTTCTAAAGTTTCCTTGATGGCAGTAACTGTGTAAGTTGTATCGGTTTTGGCTATCACCGTAAGGCAAACACCATTATGGGATACACTTTGGTCAATTTTTAATTCATCTACGAAAGAACAACTTAAAGTTAAATGCAAATTTTCTTGATCCTTAACCAATGCTACTACCCGAGCGGCTTCTTCTACTATTCCTGAAAACATAATGCTATAATTTATTGACTATTATATATCTGTTATTACTCTATTACCTGTTATTTACGCTTTACTCATTAAAAACTTTTTAAATTCCTCAAAGTCTTTGCTCATGGCTATACTTTGTTTTTTTCCTTGCATAAAGGCTTGTAGTTTTGCAGGTATTTCAATTTTTTCTTTCAGAATACCTTCTACTGTTTCCAAAAACTTGGCAGGATGGGCTGTTTCCAAAAACACACCTACTTCATTGTTCTTTAATCCATCCTCCAATGCTTGATAACCACAAGCTCCATGTGGGTCTAACACATAGTCGGTCTCGGATTTACAAGCACGCATGCTTGCAGCAATTTCTTCATTTGTATATCTGTAGCCACTTATTTCGTCTGTAATGGCCTTGTGCGAATGATTATATAAATCTAAAATACGAGCAAAGTTACTTGGATCGCCCACATCCATGGCATTTGCAATAGTGGCAATAGAGGGTCGCGGATTGTATTGACCCGTATTTAGGTATTCCAAAAACACATCATTGCGATTGTTGGCAGCAATAAATCGCTGTATGGGCAACCCCATTTTTTTAGCAATTAAGCCTGCCGTGATATTGCCGAAATTACCACTGGGAACGCAGATTACTAAATGCTCAACTGCCTTTTCCGAAAGTTTTTTCAATTGGGCATAGGCATAGAAATAATAAAATGCTTGCGGTAAAAATCGAGCAATATTAATGGAATTGGCAGAAGTCAACTTCATTTTAGTGTTCAACTCTTTATCCATAAAGGCCGTTTTTACCAATGCCTGACAATCATCAAAAGTTCCAGCTACCTCCAAAGCAGTGATGTTCTGTCCTAAAGTAGTAAACTGACTTTCTTGAATTTCGCTTACTAAACCTTGAGGATAAAGCACGTAAACATGTATGCCTTGTACTCCCAAAAATCCATTGGCTACAGCACTGCCGGTATCTCCGGAAGTGGCTACCAATACGTTGACAAGCTCGTCTTTTTCAGTCTCTTGCTGGATAAAATAGCTTAAGATACGCGACATAAAACGAGCACCCACATCCTTGAAAGCCAAAGTAGGTCCGTGAAACAACTCTAAACTATAGCTATTATCCTTGACTTTGACCAAAGGAATATCGAAGTTCAAAGTTTCATTGATAATGCGTTTTAAATCCTTTGCAGGAATATCTTCCCCGAAAAGTGCATTTGCCACTTGAAAGGATATTTCCTGAAAAGACATAGCAGCTATGTTTTCATAAAAATCCTTAGGAAGTATAGGGATGCTATCCGGCATATAAAGCCCTTTGTCGTCTGCTAAGCCTTTAGTAACGACCTCTTTGAGCTTAACTCCTTTTTCTTGTTGGTTGGTGCTGTAATATAACATGAATTTATTTTTTTATTTTTCTTCGTTTTTAATTTAATGTTGAACAATTCAATCTTTTTGCATCAAAAATAAATATTCACAATGCCGTCCATCACTATTGATCCACTGATTTGTCCAGCGCATATCTGCCATTACATTCTTTTTATAATCAATCTCTATAGCTTTGAGTACTTTGCCGGAAGAACGTAAAATCTTATACAATTCCGCTTTAGTAGCCTTGCCTCCCGAACTATAAGAAAGCATAATATATTTAGCTTGCACATTTTCGATTAATTGCTTCAATGCCTCTAATGCTAAAAATTGATCATCCTCATTTTTCCTAAATTCCTCAAACACGGATACAGCCTGCTCATCACGCGTATCTTCTCTTCTATTGGCTTTCCCAAACAACTTGGCCTCATCATTTAAAATAACGCTTGTCCATAAATGATAGTATGCCTGATACCGCACCCTGCTGGAAGGCATTTTCTCATTATTGGAACCATAAGGAGGGTCTAAATAGGCAAAATCATAGACATTGCTTGTGATAGCCTTAAATACATCTCCTCGCATAACTTGATGTTCACCACTGTGAGTAAAGCGCAAAGGTAAGGCTAATTTTAAATCTTTGTATGAACGAGCCGACCAATTTGATAAATAGGCAGCCTGATGCCCTATGGTACTATCCACTTTATCCAAAGCCAAAATCAAGGAAGTCAGTATGACAGATTTATCTTCCCAGGCTAAATCCAAATCGTCAATAGCATTCCGTATAGCATCTAATTTACGTGTATTCTTCCGCTGAAAAGGCTTTTTTTGTGCTGCTTCATCACCTCCATAATGTTCGGTAAACCAGCCATCCACACCCTTTAAGGCATTTAGTTCATTTATAATTGTTTGATAATAACTATCAGGTTTATTAGCTATTAAATAAGTATTGGCAAAAACCTCCGACCAGACAGCAATATCATTGGAAGTGATATTAAAGCCCATTTGTGCAAGCGCTTGCGAAACTCGGGTAGTTCCACTAAAACCATCCAAAACAGTTTTAACACCTTGAAGGGTAGATATTTCTTGCAAAATATACGGGATAATCTTCAATTTAGAACCGGCATATTTGATTCCTTGTGTTTGGATATTCCCGAAAGTTGACATGAGCTACAATTTTTTTGCAAAGAATGTTTGAATAAATTCTTCTTCCCGAATTGTTCCAAAAGATCCAGCTTGACAAGCGAACTCATCATAAACCTGCACTGTATCAGCCTTTGCGCCACTACGGTAAATCGTAAAAGGTACTGCATCCATGGTGTGTGTACGTTTTGCACAGGGGGTAGGGTGGTCGGGCAAAATAGCAATTGCTACAGGCTCATCCCAATTTTCAATGGCTTCCATGATAGGTTTGACAATGCGCTGGTCTAAGTACTCTATGGTTTTTATTTTCAAACTCACATCCCCTTCATGGCCAGCTTCATCACTTGCTTCAATATGCAAATAAACAAAATCATCCGTTTTGAGTGCTTCGATAGCAGCTTCAGCTTTCCCTTCATAATTGGTATCATATAGACCGGTGGCACCTTCTACCAAACGGACTTTCAAACCGGCATACACTCCGATTCCACGTATTAAATCTACCGCAGAAATTACAGTGCCGCTATGAATGCCATAAAGCTCTTGCATGGTTTGCATAGCAGGTTTATAGCCCGGCGACCACGGCCAAATGCTGTTGGCTTTGTCCTTGCCTTCAGCTGCACGCTTAAGATTAACAGGATGATCATCTAATAAAGCTTGCGATCGAATAATCAATTCATTCAGTAGTTGAGCAGTTTCATTGCCGGAAGCATCAGTAGCTTTCACCAATACATCTGCGTAAGGCGTGCCTGGAACATTATGTGGTGGCGTACAATATACTGCTTTATTTCCTCCCTTTATTTTCAAAAGATGTCGGTAAGAAACCCCATTGTGAAAACTTATCTTATCATTACTAAGTTCATTTTGCAAAAAATTGATTAGCTCCTTTGCCTCTTCATTACTGATATGTCCTGCTGAATGGTTCTTAATCAGACCATTTTCTATACAAATAAGATTGCAGCGCATGGCCATTTCACCATCCTCTATTTCCACGCCCATGCTGGCAGCTTCCAAAGAACCTCTGCCTTCAAACACCTTAGCCACATCATAACCCAAGACACTTAAGTTAGCTATTTCGCTTCCGGGTTCAAAACCTTCCGGGATGGTGTATAACATGCCGGAGTTTCCTAAAGCAGCGAGTTTGTCTATATGAGGTTTTTGTGCAACTTGCAGGGGTGTTTTATTGCCTAATTCAAGAATGGGTTCATCCGACATGCCGTCGCCTAATATTATAAGGTATTTCATATAGGGAATGATTAATTTGCAGATATTTTTAAATTAAAATAAGTTATATATAATATTGTATAGCTATAACTTAGGATGGGTCTTCTTCTAAGAAAACTATATAATCATCCAGTTTTTCCTCAAAAAGTCGTATGGCGTTCTCCATACTTCCATAAAATTCGCCTCCCGAAGCATTCAAGTGTCCTCCACCATCAAACACTTCTGCTGCAAATTTGTTTGCAGGAAAACCACCTTCCGAGCGTAATGAAATTTTGATTTTATCAGGGTCTTCGCGCATCAATACAGAAAAAACCACATCTTTAATAGAGAGAGGTATGTTTGAGAAACCCTCGTCATCCCCTATTTTAAAATCAAATTGTTTCATTTCATCGGCAGTCAGGGTGATAAGTGCAGCCTTATTGTCAGGATAAAGTTTCATTTTTTCATGCGTACAATACCCCATTAGTCGCAGGCGCTGTGCAGAATAAGTATTATATACCTTGCGGTAGATATCATCTTTATCGACACCAAGTTTTAGTAATTCCGAAATAATCAGATAAATTTCCCTATCGTTGGAGTTGTATGTAAATCCGCCGGTATCCGACATCATACCAGTATAGATACATTCAGCTCCCGCAATATTAATAGTAGTAAAATCGCCCATTCTGCAAATTAATCTAAACACCAATTCACTGGTAGAGGATATTTCCGGATGTGAAATGATAATATCTGCAAAATCGCTGGGCAGAAGGTGATGGTCTATATTGATTTTCTTAGCGGTGGCATTCAATATCGCCTCTTCCATTTTCGCCAATCTACCGGGTGTATTGAAGTCCAAAGCGATTATCAAATCAGCTGCTTGTATGTGTGTATCACACAGGTCTTTGTCAGATTCGTAAATCAAAACATGCTCTATGCCCGGCATCCAATGATAAAAGTCGGGATAGGCGGAAGGCATGATAACAATTGAGTTTTTACCTTTTTCCATCAAATAATGCCACATACCTAAAGAAGATCCTAAGGCATCGCCATCCGGGGCTACGTGTGCTACAATCACAATACTTTCTGCGGCTTGAATAGCACGTTGCGCAGCGACAACCAATTCTTCAACAATAATTTTTGAAATCATTTTATTAAGTTTACAATGGTACAAAAGTAAGCAATTTTTGGGGAAAGAACATTTTAGTAGCGCATATAGTTATAAATAAAACACAACTGATTTAATGCTTATAGTATTAAATTAATAATAATTAAGAGTTGTATAGATGTATTTTGAACTATATGTATTATATTTGTGGCGTATTTCTGTTTTTAGAGAGCTAAAGCGTATATGAGAGTTTTGTTGCTGATGCCATGCAGCCTTGTTTGTAAGTAATTAAAACATAATGTTTTGGTTATCTATTATTTTGAAACTAATAATATATTTAATATTCTAATTAACTTTTTTGTCATGAAAAGCAATCATTTAAAGTTTATTGTATCGATTGTTCTTTTTCTTTTTGTAGGGTTTGTTTTTTCCCAAGAGAAGAGAGGGAATTTATCTAATATTGTTCAATTAACGAACGATAGTGAGAGTTATGAAAATCCCCAGTGGTCACCTGATGGTTCCAAGGTTGCCTTTACTTTTGAAGGACATCGTGGTTTGATGGTTATGAATCCTGATGGTAGTGGTCGTCAGACTTTATCATTAGCAGATGGTGTTGGTTATGCTTATATGTGGTCGCATACCAATGAGGATATTTTGATGCGTGATGCTCGTTGGGATTCCAAGGGTCGTAATCATGCCCTTTGGAGTGTGAATTTATCTGGTAAATTAAATCGTGAGAGTCAGGATGCTCCGTATATGCAGCCAGCCGCATGGGTTTATGGTCGTGATGGTCACGTTCGCGTTCAGAGCGTAGATGCCGTTCTTATGGATGCACCCTCACGTCCTATGCGTGTTCAGGCCGAATCTGCTCGTTTTGCAGCTTTACAAGCCAAGCCAAATTTCAACAAGAGTTTTTTCGTAGATGATACTAATTTTTATATAGTTGATGAGCAGGGTAATAAAAAGGTGTTAAGTGATGCTGATACTTTTTGTCCTGTCTTTTCTCCTGATGGCAGTAAGATAGCTTTCAATCATAGGGATGATGTATGTGTTATGAATTTGGATGGAAGCGGTAAGGTAGTATTGGATACCGGTTTTTTCCCTTCCTGGGTAAATAATTCTCAATTAGTTTATGAGAAGACCACGGATGATGGTCACTCTTACTTATCCGGTGAATTACACCTTATCAATATTAACGGTAGTGGTAGGAAACAATTGACTAATGGCAATGGTATTTATCGTATGCCTGTTAGCTCTCCTGATGGTAATCAAATTGTGTATGTTGAATATAATAGCGGTCAACTTTTCCGAGCCGACTTACAATAATCTATTAATCTGCAAAACAACTAATCATGAAGAAGAATTATATACTTTCTATATTTATTTTGTTGGCAATGATGTTTGCCATACCTGATACGGCACAAGCTGTGAAGTGGTCTTCCTATAAAGTTTCAATCGACCCCGGTCATGGTGGAAATGACCCCGGAGCTTTAGGTCCTACGGCTCCTCATGAAGCCGCTTTGGCTCTAACAGTATCTTTAGATATACGCACAAGGTTGCAGGCAGTGGGATGTGCGGTAACTATGACGCGTACGACAAATGCTACTTTATCATTGACAGCTCGTCGTTCGCATTTTTTGGCACAGGATCCATGGATTGCATGTAGTATCCACTTGAATGCCTTTAATGGTTCTGCTCATGGCACAGAGACTTGGTATTATTGGAGTGCAGGTAATAGTTTGGTGTTGGCACAAAGAACCCAAGCTCGTTTAGTACAACAATTAGGTAGAGCTAACCGTGGTGTTAAGCAAAATGGTTGGACAGTTATTACTGCTTCATCCACTATACCTTCTATATTGACTGAAGGTCTATTTGTAGATAATCCTACTGAACATAATATGCTTAAGGTTCAGGGTAGTACAGGTCAATTAGCATGGAGAAATGGCCATTTATATGGTTTTTGGGATCATTTGAAAAGTTTTAATGCTAATTTGGATAATCCTGTGGTAAGTACTCCTCCTCCTGCTTCGCCTACAATTTCAGCAAGTCCTCTTTCTCTTGCCTTAGGTAATGTGAATGTTAATGCTTCTAAAAGCGGTACTTTCACTGTAACAGGTAAAGACTTGACAGGTAATATAACTGTTTCTTCCAGTGCGGGTGCCTTTAAAGTAAGCCCTACCAGTTTAGGTAAAACAGGTGGCACTGTAACTGTGACCTTTAAACCAACTACAGGTGGAGCACAGAATGCTACTATCACTTTAAGTGGTGGTGGAGCAACTGCACAAAGAGTATCGGTTTCCGGTACCGGCGTTATTCCTCCAATTACCTTTAAGCAAGGATGGAACTTTAGTGAGACTTCCGGTAATAAGAAAGACTGGGCAACAGACTTTTCTAAGATACGTAACTTGGACTATTCTGCCGGTAAGTTGTATGTTGTCTCTGAAGGTAATAAGATAGTGGTTGTGAATGCGCAAACGGGTAATAAATTAGGTGAATTGAGTAATCATAATGTAGGTGGTGGAGCTATTCCATTGATTGATGTTAGGATGGTTTCTGATGGTAAAATTATAGCTTCCAATGTTACTACCAGTACGAGTTCTCCCTTGAAGGTCTATGTTTGGGATAATGATAATTCACATCCTAAAGTATTGCTTGAGACTACCGACTTTGGTACTGGTATTAGTCGTATAGGTGACTGTGTAGGCATACTTGGTGATACTAAAAATGGTGAGCTTTATTTTGCTAGTCCGCACTCAGACACCTTTACTCGTGTTATTAAATATAAAATTACTAATGGCGTAGCATCAACAACTCCTACGGTAGTTAAATTAGTAGATGCTGATGATAAAGGTATGATTTTCGGTTTGTCACCAAGAGTACAACCCAATGTGGGTGGTCGCTTCTGGGTGACGGGTCAAAATTACTATCCTTCTTTATATGAACCTAATGGTGAGTTGTATGCTACTGCTAATCCTGCAGCCTTCAATACTGTTCCACAAGGTAATGGTTTCAAGGCCTTCACATTTAAAGGTGTGAGCTATGGTGTAGGTACAACCTATGCTCCGGGTACAGGTGATAATTCTATTAAGGCCGGACGCTTTACATTCTTTGACGCTACCAATGGTTGGGCAGGTGCTACTAAGCTATCTGAATACCCAACAGCCGGTTTAGGTTCTACACGTAATACTTCTTTCTCAACCAGTATTACTGCTAATGTTAGCGGTGATGCCGGCGTAGAGGTTTGGGTGTTAGTACATAATCAAGGTGTTGCATACTTTAAACATGGTACACCTGCGGCTCAAAATCCATCAGCTCCTAATCCTCCGAGCTTAGATCCGTTGATTAAGACTTCTCCTGCATCCTTGGCGTTCTCAGCACAAGCTACCTCTTCTGATGCCAAGACCCTTACTATTACGGGTGAGAACTTAGATGGCAATATCAATTTAAGTGTATCAGGTACTAATGCATCGCTGTTTACTCTCTCAGCCAGTAGTGTGGCTAAGACAGGTGGTAGTGTGACGGTAACTTATAAACCTACCGCAGCCGGTTCCCATAGTGCAACCCTTACGCTTAGCTCTACGGGTGCAACTAATAAGACGGTTGCATTGACAGGTACAGCCACTGCACCACCAAGCAATGATCCTACTTTAGCCGTATCCCTTTCATCATTAAGTTATTCTGTTGAGGCTAATTCCTCACAAGCTAAGACAGTGAATGTGACGGGAACAAATGTAACGGGTAATATTTCTTTAAGTTTGAGTGGCGCTAATGCATC
>CAYPYZ010000063.1:0-9979 GCA_964414805.1 uncultured Paludibacter sp. | reverse complement strand
TTAAATATGTGGAAGACAGGTTGACTTGGCTATACGAAAACAGAGATTTGATTGGCGGTTTGAAATTTAATTATGAGCCACCTGTACTACGCTTCTTTATGGGCAAGTTAGAGCCGGTAAATGATTGGCCGCAACAATTGCTCGCCAAATTTAAAGAAGACTTCGGCGAAAGCTTATAAACTTTTTATATTTTACATGATGATGGAGTCCAACGTACTTTTTGCTTTTGGCTTGACGCTGTTCGCAGGTTTGGCGACCGGTATAGGCAGTTTGATTGGACTACTTTCCAAAAAATTTAGTCCAAAATTCTTAGCTGCTTCCTTAGGATTTTCTGCCGGCGTGATGATTTATGTCTCTTTGGTCGAGATTTTCTTCAAGGCCAAAGAGGCGCTTTCTCATGAATTCGGAGCAAAAACCGGATATTGGTACACCACCATTGCATTCTTTGCAGGCATTGCTTTTATTGCCATCATCGACAGGATGATACCTTCCTTGGATAATCCTCACGAAATTGATAAAACCAAGGATTACGATAGTTTAGTCATCAATAATAAAAAGAAATTGATGCGTATGGGTTTATTTTCTGCCATAGCCATTGCCATACACAACTTTCCGGAAGGCTTGGCAACTTTCATGGCCGGTTTGACCAATCCTACGCTTGGAATCAGCATTGCCGTGGCTATTGCCATACATAATATACCCGAAGGTTTGGCGGTTTCCGTACCCATTTATTATGCTACCGGAAGCAAGAAAAAAGCCTTTATTTTATCTTTTCTTTCTGGCCTAGCCGAACCAATAGGTGCCATTATTGGTTATTTCTTAATGAGGTGGTTTTTCACCGACTCAGCGTTCGGCTTTATCTTCGCCGCAGTAGCGGGTATTATGGTCTATATTTCTTTAGATGAATTATTACCCACTGCCGAAGAATATGGTGAACATCATGTGGCTATTTATGGTCTTATTGGCGGCATGGCAGTGATGGCGGTGAGTTTAGTATTAATGGCTTGATTGACTTGATCGTTTTGATTTAGAAAAACTATGGTAAAAACTCCAAATATCTTGGGACTGACTAAGCTCAGGGATATTCCTATTCAGCAAATTATCCCCTATATTCATTGGTCGTATTTGTTTATGGCTTGGCGTGTTCCGGGCAAATATACGGGTATAGAGAAGGCGGTGCTTTCTCAAAAAGAGGCTGAAAATTGGTTGGATAATATTCCGCAAACCAATAGAGAAAAATCCCAAGAAGCACTGAAATTATATAAAGATTCAGTGGATATTTTGCAAGAATTTCAAGAGAAAAATGTATTGCAAATTCATGCTAATATAGGTCTATACCCGGCTTTTTCAAAAGAAAATGACATCTTTATCAAGCATGAAAATGATGTAATAGTGATTCCTACTTTGCGTCAGCAAAAGCCTACGGCTGAGGGGTATTGTTTTGCTTTATCGGATTATATCCTTCCGGAAGAAAAGCTTGGTGCAAAATATTCGAAAGATTATATAGGTGTTTTTGCCAATACGGTTTTGGGCGTAGAGGCCTATGCAGAAACCTATGAGAAAGAGGGAGATATTTACAAGGCTTTATTGGCAAAAATTTTAGCGGAAAGATTAGCAGAAGGTACAGCGGAATGGTTGCATTATCAAATTCGCAAACAATATTGGGGCTATGCTCCGGATGAAGAAGAGCATATTGATGAGATGTTTAAGGTGCATTATCAGGGTATTCGTCCGGCTGTCGGCTATCCATCCCTACCCGACCAATCGGTGATTTTTGAATTAGACCCCTTGATTCAGTTTAATGAAATGGGCATACAGCTGACGGAGCATGGTGCTATGTCGCCCAATGCTTCGGTCTGTGGATTGGTGCTTGCACATCCGCAATCCAACTATTTTGTGATAGGTAAAATTGATGAGCAGCAGTTGGCAGACTATGCTCGCCGCCGCAATAAAACGGTGGAAGAAATGAGCAAATGGCTGTCGTCAAATCTATAACAAACAGATTAATCGGTAGATTTTTAGTACTTTTGCTGTTTACAAACTAAGTAAAACTTAAGCAAAATGCGTATAGATATCATTGCTGCTGTTCCTGAATTATTGCATAGTCCATTGAACTTCTCCATCCTGAAAAGGGCACAGGAGAAGCAATTGGTGGAGATAGTGGTGCATAGTTTAAGGGATTATGCTTTGGATAAACATAGGCGTATAGATGATTATGCTTACGGTTTTGGGGCAGGCATGGTATTGATGATAGAGCCGGTGGATAGGATTATTTCACAGTTGAAGTCGGAACGCGATTATGATGAAATTATCTTTACTTCCCCCGATGGGGAAAAGTTTGATCAGCCCATGGCCAATCAATTATCCTTGCAGCAAAACCTGATTATTCTTTGTGGGCATTACAAAGGTATAGACCATAGAATCAGGGAACATTTGATTACCAAGGAAGTGAGCATAGGTGATTTCGTGCTGACCGGCGGAGAGATACCCGCAGCCATGATGGCAGATGCGATAGTGCGATTGATACCGGGCGTACTTTCAGATGAGACTTCCGCTTTATCCGATTCTTTTCAGGATGATTTATTATCGCCACCGGTATATACACGACCGGCGGAGTATAAGGGTTGGAAAGTTCCTGATATTCTGCTTTCCGGTCATCAAGCCAAGGTTGAGGAGTGGATGCATGAGCAGGCGGTGGAGCGGACTAAAAAACTACGACCGGATTTGTTACAGGGCTGATACTTTGAATAGTCTGAGTGCAAAAATCGGTATACAATACAATTTTAATAAACGGCAAAAGGTAAAAATAACTATGCAAAAGATAAAAATAGGCATCATTGGAGGTGCAGGATATACAGCAGGTGAATTGATTAGAATCTTGATTCATCATCCGCATGCAAGTATAGTTTTTATACATAGCACCAGCAATGCAGGGAATAAAATCACGGCTATACATAGTGGTCTTATTGGTGAGACTGATTTGGTATTTTCTTCTGAACATCCATTTGATCAGGTGGATTTAATTTATATTTGTTCCGGTCACGGACAAAGCAAAAAATTCATTGAAGCGCATGATATACCCAAACAGGTAAAAATCATTGATTTATCCACTGATTACCGAGCCAAGAGCGAAGATCACGATTTTGTTTATGGTCTGCCGGAACTCAATAAAGCAGCTATTCAAACAGCACAGCATATAGCTAATCCCGGTTGTTTTGCTACTTCCATAGAGCTTGCTATTTTGCCTTTGGCTGCTAAGGGTTTGTTGACAGACGATGTACACGTGCATGCTATTACAGGCTCTACGGGTGCTGGGGTCAGACCGGGCGCTACTTCCCATTTTAGCTGGCGCAATAATAACATCTCTATTTATCAAGCGTTCAAGCATAGACATTTGCAAGAAATTGTGCAATCTGTGGAGCAATTACAGCCGAGTTTTGATGCCAATATCAACTTTATTCCTATGCGGGGTAATTTCAGTAGGGGTATTTATGTCACTGCCTATACCCAATCTGATTTATCATTGGAAGAAGCCAAAGCTATTTATCAAGCATTTTATAAAGATGCGGCCTTTACTTTCGTGACGGATGAAAATCCTGATATGAAACAAGTTGTCAACACCAATAAAGCCATCGTTTATCTTGAAAAGCATGATGATAAGTTGCTGATAGTTTCAATGACAGATAATCTTCTTAAAGGTGCTTCCGGCCAAGCTGTGCAGAATATGAACTTGATGTTTGGTTTGGATGAGAGAGCGGGGCTGAATCTAAAATCTATAGGTTTCTAATGCTATCAATTGAACGCCGATTTATGCAGATGCAAGGCAAACGCGGATGAACACCGATTATATCCGTGAAAATCCGTGCTATGAAATATCTGCTTTATCCGCGTGCCATCAAACCCGCGTGCTATCATCACCCCAAAAACGAAATCAATACCCCAGCAGCCACAGCAGAACCAATTACGCCGGAAATATTACTCGCCATGCAGTATTGCAAAATGTGGTTATTAGGATCATGTTTCAACGCCAATTCATTGGCTACACGCGATGCCATAGGAACGGCACTCAAACCGGTAGCACCCACCAAAGGATTGATTTTCTTTTTGGAAAATAGATTGTAAACTTTTACAGCGACAATACCACCGGCTATAGATATCGCGAAAGCTATAAAACCTCCAACGACTATCCCTAAAGTCTTAGGCGAAAGAAATACCTCGGCCGTCATAGTAGCACCCACCGCCAAACCCAAAAATATAGTGGCAGTATTTAATATAGCTCCGGTAGCGGCATCAGACAAGCGCAAAGTGGCAGCACCTATTTCCTTTATAAGATTACCAAACATCAACATCCCTATCAAGGGAACTGAAGAAGGCACAAAAAGCGCAGTGACAGCACCCAAAACTATAGGAAATATAATCTTTACCGTACGTAAATTCTTAATCTCATACTTAGGCGGATATTGCTTATCCATCTGACGCATATTGATTTTAAACTCGTTTTTAGTCATCAGTAAATTAGCCACCAAAGGAATAATCACCGGCACCAATGCCATATAGGAATAAGCAGCTATCGCAATAGGCCCCAACAAATGCGGCGCTAATTTGATGGTGGTGTAAATGGCAGTCGGACCATCAGCACCTCCAATAATACCTAAAGAAGCGGCCTCCTTAAGACTAAAACCTACCGATAAAGAGACTATCAAAACAGTAAAAATACCGATTTGTGCAGCAGACCCAAATAAAGATAGTTTCAAGTTACGCAACATAGGACCAAAATCCGTCAACGCACCAACTCCCATAAAAATAATAGGTGGTAAAAAACCTGTCTTAATCAAGCCATAATACAGATAATTCATGATGCCATATTCATTAGCAATCTCGAATAAGTTCTTGTACCGACCACCCTCCAAAGCAATATTCTCGGCAGGGACTATACCCATTTCCCCACCAGGGAAGTTGGCTAATAATAAACCAAAAGCTATGGGCACCAACAACAAAGGCTCATACTGTTTTTTAATACCTAAATACAGCAATACGAAAGCAATTACCCACATCAACAATATTTGGTAAGTAAAGCCCCCAAAGGCCGTCATATCATATAGTTTCGATAATATATCTTCCATCTTGTTTACTGTAATTTAAATAATACATCGTCTTCAAAAACAGACTCAGCATTGGCAAAACAAATCTCTACAATTTTACCGGCTTCATCCGCTACAATGGCATTGTAAGTCTTCATAGATTCAATATAGCAAAGCACATCGCCTTTGTTCACCGCATCACCCAATTTAACCGGCGTATCGGTCGGCGCATTGGTCAAATAAAACTTACCTTCCAAGGGTGCTATAACCTCATGTACTTTACCGGAAGTAGCTTCCGCAACTGCTGACTTACCGGCTTTACTGTTATTGTTGGATGAGTTTTCACCATAAGCAATATCTACCAAATACTTTTCACCATTGACCGTCACAGTCACCGTTTGCGGTTCACTTGGTATTGTACCAACGGTCTTTTGTGCTTTCGCTTGCTGCAATTCTACTTCAAAATCTGCTTTAGCTTTACCCGATTTGTATGCACGATATTGCTCTGGATGCATAGCCAATTCAAATAATTCTTCTTCATCTTCGCCCAATTCCCATCCATTATCTTGCATTTCTTTCCTAAATTCATCCAACTGATCAGGATATAAAGCCTGTGGATCGCCATCATAAAACTCACGACCTTGTGCTTTCGCTAATGCCTTGACAGCAGGGTCAACAGCACCCGGCAATTTACCGGCTTTGCCCAAAATCATATCCCAAATATTATCGGCTATCATAGTCCAACGCTCCTTACCCTTGCTCAATTGCATAATATTGAACATGGCCAAGTTTTTCACATATTGAGAAAATGGCGTTACCAATGGCGGATAACCTACGCGTGGCCATACATAAGCTACTTCTTCAAACAGCTGTATCAACAAATCATCGGTGGTCAATTCGGGCTTTCCTGCTTTGGATAAAGAACGATTGATGCTTACCAAATTATCCTTCAAATCATTCATCAAACTACCCATCATACCACCCGGTAAGCCAGAAGCTATCAACAAAGATTGCAGACGCCTATTCGATTCAGGAATGAAATAACCTAAGAAATCATCTATAAATTCTTGTGTCAATGCCCTGACTTTCATGTAGGCTGCCATGTCGATATCGGGGACTTCAAAACCGGCATCCATCAACATTTCCCTGACCATAATCACGTCAGCATGACCGGTACCCCAAGAGAGCGGTTCCATGCCCACATCGACTATATCACAACCATTACGACAAACCTCCAAGATAGAAGCAGGCGTAAATCCGGGGCCGGTTTGACCGTGATATTGCACCAAAATATTCGGATGATTGGTCTTGATATGTTTCACAATTTTCCCTAAAGTGGCAGGACGACCAATGCCCGCCATGTCTTTCAAACAAATCTCATCAGCGCCATGGGCAATTAATTCATCTGCCAAATCACAGAAATATTTTTCATTATGCACTTCCGAAACCGTGATAGATAAAGCAGATTGCGCAATCATACCCGCTTCTTTAGCATATTGAATCGAAGCAATGATATTTCTGGGGTCGTTCAATCCGCAGAAACTACGGGTGATATCCACACCTTGTGCTTTCTTAACTTGATAAAACATTTTCCTAACATCAGCAGGAACAGGACTCATACGTATACCGTTTAAAGACCTATCCAACATATGTGTTTGAATACCTGCATCATTGAAAGGCTTAGTCCATGCACGAACCGCCTGATTAGGATTTTCTCCAAAGAGTAAGTTAATTTGCTCAAAACCGCCACCATTGGTTTCCACACGGGTAAAACAACCCATTTTGATTATTTCGGGTGCTACCCTTACTAACTGATCTACACGTGGCATATATTTCCCTGAACTTTGCCACATATCTCTATAAACCAATGAGAATTTTATTGCTTGCTTCATATTTTCGAATATGTGTTTTTATTATTGAATTGCTTGAAAACTTTAGATTAAGTTTTAAAGACCTTTAATTATATTAGTGCTAATCTTGATGTATAATTTATTGCGAAGAGGGTCGTTTCCTCTTTAAATTACACCTTAGTCGTTATAGTTTCCTGATATTAGTAGCCTTACCCTTCCCTTTCGTAAACGTGTCTATAGCCGCTTCTATAACAGGAAACATCGAGTCAGTACGCGGTTTATTCACTTTTTTAATAGTTTGCTCTTCCGGCAGGTATTTATTAGCAAACCGAATAATTATATTCCCAATCAAGATGATTAGAAATAAGATGAAAAACACCGTTATCATGCCTATTACTGTAATCAGTAAAGCTTCATTGATAGGATTCATATTCATTTCGACTATTGTATTAAAAAATTAGTACAAAAGTATTTTGCACGTTATTTTCTTGAATGCGCAAAGATACAATTTTAGTTGAGAATATATTAGGGTCGATTTTTTATTACTTAAGTTCGCCTTTAATCTCTAAACCATGGCCTAAATCCTCTATTTCAAAGATTTTAGCTCTTTCAGCTCCTGCCGGTCGATTAGGCTGATGCAAAGTCATGCATAGTTTTCCATCTAAAGTCTTGAATAACATACCATGACCGCCATTCTCGTTCATCATAGGTTTTTCATGATGTTTCCAAGGCCCATATACCTTCCCGGAAGTAGATTCTGCAATACCTACAGCATAGCCATTATCAGTAAAACTTGACCAAATCATTAATAATTTGTCTGACTTGCTACGGTACAAAAAACATCCGTCAGTTACATAACTATTTCTTCCTTCCGGCGTCCAAGGTGCAGCAGATGCATGAAACAAACGCATAGGATTGCCAACAGGCGTGGATAGGTCCTGCGACAGTGCTACTACATCCATACTACCATCCACTATTTCCACCCATTCACGACAGTAAACCATATAGGGAACACCTTCTTCTACCCATAAAGTACCGTCCAATGCCATATTATCCATAGGCGTGTGAGGGGTGAGGGCAAAAGGTAAAAATGGTCCTTCCGGACTATCAGCATAGAATATTTGAGTACCCCTAAAGGTATAAGCCGGCCAATCTTTCTCCTGTTTTTTCCAAGTAAGCTTTGAATTTAATGTAGCAAATAGGTAGTATTTTCCTTGATATTCATGCACTTCCGGAGCCCAAACAGCACCAGTAATCCAATTATCTTCCGGAACAGTAAATACCCTTTGTGGACCTTCCCAAGTTTTTAAATCCTTACTTGTGAATACCTCCACCCCACCTATGGTTTTACCTTTTGCACCTTTGGTACTTGCCGTTCTATATAAATAATAAACACCCTTATCATAATCCACCAATATATAAGGATCTCTGATATAAATATCTTCTAAATTTGTCTGCGCACGCAAAACACCCACAGCAGACAAACATACCATCAAAACAATAGAAAAATAATACTTAATATACATAGCCGACCATTGAATAGCTTATTATTAATCAATACATCATATTATGTTTATTCCATACGCGAGAGATCTAAACGTAGGAGAATAAACAACATCACAGTAAATGACCAAAGCGAAGAACCGCCATAACTAAAGAATGGCAAAGGTATGCCTATAACCGGCATAATGCCAAGGACCATCCCCACATTAATCATTAAATGGAAAAATAAAACACTGGCAACGCCGTAGGCATACACGCGATGGAAACTTTCTTTCTGCCGCTCAGCAATTTTCAAAATGCGCATCAGCAAGAACCAATACAGCAACAAAACCATGACTGAGCCCATAAATCCATGCTCTTCTCCCACAGTGCAAAAGATAAAATCCGTATCCTGCTCAGGTACATATTTTAATTTAGTCTGCGTACCATTCAAAAAACCCTTACCCCAAAAACCTCCTGACCCAATAGCTATCTTGGATTGATTAACATTATACCCCGCACCCATCAAGTCATCTTCCATATTCAATAATATTTTGATCCGCTTTTGCTGATGAGGCTCTAACACCTTATTGAAAATGAAATCGGATGAATATGAAAAACCTATAGAAACTAAGGTTATCAATGCCAATAAAGCATATTGTTTCATACGTTTGGTCAATGCAATTATCAACCAATAGATGATACTCACACCGGCAATAACAATGGCTAAATAATCGTAATTTATAGCATACCATTTATCTAAAACTATGGTAGCCACTGTTACAACTGCTACACCTGCCAATAATATCGACGCTTGTTTTTTATCTTTTTTGAAAAAGAAAGCATATACAAATTGAATAAAAAGTAACAGCCCCATAGCGATCACCATACCCCAAGTACCGCCTCCTTCAATGATAGGCGTAACGCTATATTTCAATACCACGATAAAAAGCACTACAAAAAGCGTCATTAATAACAGCACCACGCCATGCATACCTTCTCTATAAAGCACCAATAAAAACGACATAAATACCAATGCCGAACCCATTTCTTTTTGCAAAACTATCAATGCAAAAGGTACAAAAATAATAAAGAAAAGCGGAATTGTATCTTTGAACTTCCTGATTCTGTGGTTATAACGACTGGAGTATTTTGCTAAAGCCAATGCGGTTGCAAATTTAGCTAATTCAGCGGGTTGTATGCTGACCGGACCTATCACTAACCAAGAGCGCGAACCTTTAATTTCAGGGGCAATAAAAATGGTCAAAATCAATAAAAGAATCATCCCCACATAAATGATATAGGCGAAATAATTAAAGAAGCGGTAATCTATCAATAAGATCATACCCCCTAAGGCAAAGGCAGTGAGCATCCAAACAAACTGTTTACCTGCCCTATAGTCAAAGTTAAACATACTGCCGTGATAGTCTAAGTCATAACTGGCCCCATAGATATTAAACCACCCTAAAATCACCAAAGCGAAATAAAGCAGCAAAACTATCCAATCAATCGAATATCTTATACTATCTCTTTTGTACATCAGTATTTAATATAGATCCACACATA